>PMZC01000308.1 GCA_003170555.1 Deltaproteobacteria bacterium | reverse complement strand
CCATTCCCAGACGTTCCCGCTCACATCGCACAAGCCGTAGGCATTACGCGCGAAGCTGCAGACCGGCGCGGTCCCCACGTGCGCGTCGTTGTAACCGACGAAAATCGACAGTTCGGGAAACCGGGTCCGCGTGCTTTCATCGGCGTAGTTGCCGTAGCCAGTCGGCGGCGTTGTTTCGTTTCCCCACGGGAAAATGTTGTTCTGGCCGCCGCCGCGCAACACGTATTCGAATTCCGCCTCGGTGGGCAGGCGCTTCTGCCGCCACTGGCAATAGGTGTTGGCGTCGTTCCAAGCCACGCCGTTCACGGGGTGGTTCTCGCGATCGGCCTTCTTCCAGTTATAGAACTCGGCGGGTTGATCGGGTTTCGAGCGCGGCTCCTGGCAAACTCCCGCCTTCACGCATTGGGCGTATTCCGCCACCATCACCTCGTGCACATCCAGGTAAAACGAGTCGAGCTTGACATTGTGCGTCGGATGTTCGGACGGCAGGCAGCTTGTGTCTCCCGCCGCGCCACCCATCGTGAACACGCCGCCGGGAATCAACACCATGTCCGTTTGCGCCGCCGGAGCATCGAGCGCTTTGGTGATCCGCGGCGCCGCGATCAATAACCCGGCGATCAAGATGACCAATGCCGCCAAGAGGATGCACTCCCCGCGTTTCACTCGCGACCACCTTTTTGTCAGATTGTTAGGTTGAATTATCTTCTCGCCGCCCACGATGCCTGTCAACACAAAAAAGCCCCGCATATCGCTTCGGACATACGGGGCTTTCGCTTGGTGCCGGAGGCCGGAATCGANNCTACCAATTCCACCACTCCGGCGTCGGTCAAAGAACTTGAGCGACGTTCTATTACCAAATCGCGCCGCAAAAGAAAAGGGGTTGATCGGCCGCCTCGGCGAGTTTGACGCGGCGCTTCTTGCGCGCGGGCGACGCCGTGCTAAGCTGCGCCGCCCGTTTTTTCCCGGGCGAACGAGGAGTGACGATGGAAAAAATCTCGCCGTTTCTGCTGCTGGTTGGCTCCAACCTGTTCATGACCTACGCATGGTACGGCCACCTGAAGGATTTCCGCGCCAAGCCGCTGATGTTCGTGATTCTGCTCAGTTGGGGCGTGGCGTTTTTGGAATATTGTCTCCAGGTTCCCGCCAACCGCATCGGGTACCGGTTCTACTCGCTCGGCCAACTCAAGGTGGCGCAGGAAGTCATCACGATCTCGGTCTTCGCGGTTTTTTCCGCGGTCTATATGAAAGAACGGCCGACGCTCGACTACCTCTGGGCGGCGCTGTGCCTGGTCGGCGCGGCTTATTTCATGTTCCGGCATGTGCCGGCGATGCACTAGCCTCATCCGCATTTTTCGCCGATCTTCACCGGCGCGCGGCGAATGGCCCGCAACCTTGCGCCAGACCCCGTAAATAGCAGCTATCGAACAAAACGATGGGGGCCGAACATCGCACGAACGCGCTCAGATACTTGTTTAACGCGTGGGGCCGCGTTAAGATCGGCGCGCCTGAGGAACCACGACGATTGGGGGGATGACGATGCCCGACGATACCCACACCCTCGAAGCGGAAGTGCTCGAAGCCCTGCCCAACGCCATGTTCCGCGTGCGCCTCAAGTCGCAAGAGAGCAAGGAAGTGATCGTCCACACCGCCGGCAAGCTGCGCCGTCCGCGCAACCGCATTCTGCTCGGCGACAACGTGGAAGTCGCGTTCTCGCCTTACGACGGCGACCTCGCCAACGGCCGGATCGTGAAGCGGCTGGAATAACTCCGCGGATTCAGCTTCAGGAAACCACCCGGCTTACGCGTACGGATTCGGCACGCCGTCGGGCTGCACCTTCCAGCGGCGATGCAGCCAGAACCACAACGACGGCTCGCCGAGGATCACGCGCTCGACCGCTTCGATCAGATGGGTCGTGTTGATGAGCAGTTCTTTTTCCGGATCATCCGGGTGCGGCTCCCACGGGACGCGCTCGGTGATGACCAGCTCGAACTTTTTCGGCTCGCGCCAGGCCGCGTAGCCGCAAAACGCGGGGCAGCCGGCCTCGCGCCAGATCCACGCGTTGGCCCGCGGCGACGAAGCCACGCGGCCCAGGAAGCTGACGAACACGCCCTGGTCGCGTTTCATGTTCTGGTCGACCGCGAGAATCACGCCTTCGCCGCAGCGCAATCCCTGGCGAATACGATCCATGCTGTCCTTATGCATGATCGAACCCATGTTCATCGCTTCGCGCAGATCGACGATGAGCTGATCGGCGACGATGTTCGGCTGCCGCTTGGCGACGTTCGAAATCGGGTAGCCGCCCATGCCGACGCGTCCGGCGGCCACTTCCCACACGCCCAGATGCCCGGCGGTGATCACGATGCCTTTGCCCTGGTTGTAGTCCTCGCGCAGGATTTGTTCGTTGCGGATGGGAAAATTTTCCGTCCACATTTTCCGGTCCATCACCGGAATGCGCAGGTAGGAAACGATCGTGCGGCCGAAGGTGATCATCGAATCGTGATAGATGCGCAGTTTCTCCGCCTCGGTTTTTTTGTCGCCGTACACGATATCGAGGTTGACCTTCGCCACCTGATAGCGCACGCGCAGCAGATACAACAGCCGGCCGATGCCGTTGGCCAGATGAAACGCGCAGCTCCACGAGAGGCGTTGCACCAGCCACAACAGCGAGGCGTATATCGCGCGCTGGAAGTAATGGCCCTTCACTTCCTCGTGGCGGTTGAACGCGTGGGTGTAAGCGTGGGTTTTTTCCACCGTCCAGGGGAACGGCGGGCCGTAGTCTTCCGGGCGAGCCTGGCTCTGGTCGTTTGGCGTATTCATAATGCATCACATTAATCAATCCGCGCGCGCCGCGCAAACGCCGCGTCGGCCGGCGAACGGCGGCGTAAAACGCGGCCTGACTTACGCCCTCGCGGTTGCGGCGGGGTGAATTGGGCGTTAGGCTTTGGCGGTCAGGTCGGCAAGGAGCGAAAAGGGCGTGAGCGAACAACAGCAAATTCCGTGGTATCGACGCTGGGTCGCCGGCGTGGGGCGCAAGGAATATCTATTTGCGCTGCCGTTCTGCGTGGGCGTGCTGGTGGCGCCGCTGCTGCCGACGTTCGGGGTCGTTTTCATTCTGCGCCAGCGGCACGCGATTCTGGCCCTGTTATTTTTGCTCGCGCTGGCGCTCGGCTACCCCGTGTTGCGCGTGAAGCGGCCGCGCGCGGCGTGGTGGGTGGCGATCATGGCCGCGCTGCTCGGCAGCTTCAGCTTGTTGGTGGTCGACAAGCTGGTCGGTCGCTTCTTTGGTTTTTACACCGTGGTCGCCTGGATCGTCACCGCCGTTTTTCTCGTCTTGAACTGGAAGCGGCTGCGCGAATGGACCTTCGTCGCCGTCGGCGTGCTCATCCTGCTGCACTTCGCGCTCATGGATGTCGGCTCCGCCACCTACGCCGTGATTCGCCTCGGCTGGATCGCCGCCCTCGTCGCCCTCATCTTTCTCTGGCGCCGGCTGCGCTGGTGGGCCTACGTCGCCGCGGGCGTGATGGCGCTGCTGCTCTTCGTGTTTCTGGACGTGGGTCCCGTGGCGCTCGCGCTGATCGGCATGGGCCTGATGTCGTTGTACCTGCGGCTGCCCGACCGCGACAATTTCGCGCGCCTGCCGATCGTCGTCACCGTGCTGCTGGCGCTGCTGCTCGCCCACGCGTACAACTTCTACTTCGACGTCGGCGGCTCGAGCGACCTGCGCGGCAATCCGGCCGCGCGCCGCGTATTTGAGTACAACGGCCTCAATCGCGGCTGGGCGCGGTTCCTGGGCGGCAATCCGAGCTTTTTGTCGCCCTCGTGCGACGGCACGAAATTCTACGTCGGTTCGAAGGTCGCTTTCCGGTCGGGGCTGACGATCATCGACCCCGCGACGAGCCGCACCTACAAGATTCCGCTGTCCGGCGGCCCGTCCGACAATATCGGGCTGACCTGCGAGCCCGAGCGCCTTTACGTCGGCGACGCGGGCGCGAACCAACTGCAGGTCTACGATCCGGCGCATCCGCAGGCGCCGCTGGCCACGGAGCGCATGGACGGCGTGCGCATCGGCTTGTTGCGGCTGGACGCGCTGGCCAACAAGCTCTACCTCACCGCGTCGAACACCCGGATGCTGCACGTGCTGCAGGCCATGCCGCTGGCCGATACCGGCCTGGGCGTGGAGACCGGCGCGCCCGTGACCGACGTGCTGGTCGACCGCGCCCAGGGCCATCAGGTGATCCTCGTCACCATGACCGGCGAGTTGCGGCGCTACGGCGCGCGGGGCGTGTTGCTGAGGCAAGCGCCGCTGAACATGGGGCTGTCGCTGTTTTACGATCTCGCGCTCGACGGCAAAAACCGGCGGCTCTTCGTCACCTCGCTGCTCGGCCACGAACTGCTGGTCGTCAACGCGGACACCTTCGAGCCCGTGGCGCACACCCCGTTGTTCCGCGGCGGGCGGTACATGGCCTTCGACGAAAAGCGCGAACTGGTGTACGTGGCGAGCTTCTTCCTGGGCAAGATCACGGCCATCGAAAGCCAGACGCTCAAGACGCGCTGGACGGTGAAGGTCGGCCGCCGCGTGCGCTATCTGACCCTCGACCATCGCCGCGACCAACTCTGCTTCACCAGCGAGATCGGCGGCTATTGCCTCGACCTCGAACGCCTCAGCCCCGCGCCGAAGGCGCCGGCGGCGACGCCGACGCCCACGCCGACGCCGGTCGCGCCGACCGCATCGCCGACGCCGTCGGCGCCAGCGGCGCAGTGAAAAGTGAAGAGTGAAAAGTGAAGAGTGAGGGGAACGGGGTGGCACTGGCACACGAAGTGAAACGTAGTTTGCCAGTGCTCCTCACGAACGATATGCGCGCGCGTTGCGCGCGCGGCGCATGGGCGTATGGCAATACGCCCCTACGGTTTGGCGCGACCTACGCTCGCGCCCCTCGTGCGCGTTGATCTAGCCACGTCTGCAAAATGATCGAAGCGGCGAGTTTGTCGCGCAGGTGTTTGCGTTTGTCGCGGCGGACGTCGCCTTCGAGCAGCACGGCTTCGGCGATCATGGTCGAGGCGCGTTCGTCGATGAATTCGACGGGCAGGCCCAGCGGTTCGAGCAGCCGGGCGAAATCGCGCGCGGCCTGCGCCGCCGGGCCTTCCGAGCCGTTCATGTTGTAGGGCAGGCCGATCACCAAGACTTCCACCTCGTGCTGGAGAGCGATCGCGCGAATCGCCTCCAGATCGCGCTGCGGCGACGTGCGGCGAATGACCTCCAGCGGTTGCGCGGCCATGCCCAGCGGGTCGGACAGCGCGAGCCCGAGCCGCACGGAACCGACGTCGATGCCCAGCGCCCTCATCGATTCCTCCGGTCGTCGGTCCGTTTCCATGTTGCAATTAATCTCATTCGGGCATTCTTGATGTTGTTCTTCCGATCGTCAATTCGAATTTTCGCACCGAAAGGTCCGGCCTGAGAAGCGCAAGCCTCATGAATCGCTTCCTCGTCCGCTACTCATAGTGTGTAGACTCAGAGACATCAACCGAAACAATATATTAGTCCAAAAAGGGAGATGACTAAGCATGAAGCAACTACGCAAATCCAGCTTTGAGATCCGGAAAGTGCTAGCGGATAACATTCGTCGTTACCGACACGAAAAAAGGCTCTCTCAAGAGAAGCTTGCCGAGGCATGTGGTCTACACCGGACCTACATCGGTTCCGTGGAGCGCGGCGAGCGCAACGTCACGCTCAGCACGTTGGAAGTGCTTTCAAAAGCTTTGTGTACGACTGTTCCGAAACTGCTCTTGAGAGAGACTGCCAAAAGCGTAAAAGGGGTGTCTCGACATGGCTAATCGGTATGTGAGAGCGATTTCCCGAAGTGGGATCTCAATATACGACCCAATCGAGATCGGCGACCCACTTCTTTGGATTCCGTCCTCCGAACTCGAGCGCATTCTCGACCAAGGCATGTCGGGCTTCTCGACAAAGGGGCTGCCGTTGCGGACTCGCTCGAAAGTGGTTAAGAGCCGGATTTGTGAATTGCTCGGATATCCGGTACCGAAGTCGTTCAGGAGAACCCGACCACGATTTGCGGGTCAGTCGTTCGATGCTTACGTCCAGAAATCGAATAACCTCCAGGTATGGAATGACGAGCTAGCGCCAAGCAGACGATATGTTCTGGTTCGAGTGTCGCCTGACGATCTCGTAACCAGAGTGAAAGTCGTTGGCGGAAACGATCTGGCGCGATTGGACACAACCGGCGCGCTGACTCAGAAGTTCCAAGCTCGCTGTGTTCCTCCCGAGAAAAAAACCGAGCTTTTTACCAAACGGGACACGCAGGTTCTGTCGCGATTTGTGTCTCGCGGGATCGATCCGTCCACAATGGGATCTCCTACCGACTTTCCTGAACCCGGCAGGCTTTTGTGCATAAGCGAGTTGTTTGACAGATTGAGCAAACTTGTTGGGCTAACGTTTGTAGACGCCGGGATAGACCAGGAACGGAATCGAGGGGCTGGTCTTCACCGTCTCGCATGCCAAGTGATAGGCTTCGCCGAGTACCGGGACGATGGCCGATTTCCGGACGTTCGCCGGCAAATGCTTGAAATCAAACTTCAGACGTCTCCGACTATCGACCTCGGTCTCGTACGACCTGATAGCACGCAATCTCTCGACCAACCTCAGCTTGGTGGACAGCAGACTCGGCACTGCGACGTTCGATACGCGGTCTTCTGTGGGAAAACGGTCGACCGCTCAGTTATCGTGACGCATTTGATCATGACGACCGGTGAAAGATTCTTTGAGAGGTTCCCGCAATTCCAAGGAAAGGTCGTAAATAAGAAGTTACAGATCCCCCTTCCCAGGGATTTCTTCGACCGGTAGCCCGAAAGACAGCCAAACCAGTCGATTTAGTTCAACCTCTAACGACTTACCCTGTGGGGCGTCTATCACCTCAAACAACGTTTTCGCTTTTTGAATGATCTCTTCGCCGATCCCGGTATATGGGTTTGGGAGCGGGAACTGTTCGACGTATTGGGTCATGAACCGCCGGCGTCCCGCGTAGAGTTTGTTACAGAACCGCCGGTCATAGAAGGCCTCGATGAATGTAGAGTTTGCCACCGCGCATGCAAGGAAAATCAGATCACGTTCATTTTGATCGTCACAGACTATCCAGTAGCAGTCTCCGTTCACAATAGTCCCACCTTGATCTATCCAGAAAGTCGGGTTCTTCGCTATGTCTCTGAAGACAAGCTTGGTTCTGCCCCAAAGAGCGGGTTGCTGTGGAACCCATATCTCGAACCATTGACGGCCGGCATCTTTGAGATATTTTCTACCTTCCAAGATTTTACGATGTTTCTCCAGATAGTCTAAAGCCCGCGGAAACTTCGAAATATCCACCGCTCGGCGCGTTCCATTAACTGCTTCATGAGGATATAAGATCTCGTAGCGTTGTGTCCGCTCTAGGGCTTTGAAGCGTCGGGCTATGTGGTGCGTCGTAAGTGGGCGAAGCAACTCGGGCCTTTCCCCCGAAGGCGGCCTTTCCCAATCCGCTCTTATGAATACCTCGTCTGCACAGGTTTTTACGCCCACTCTTACCTTTCCCAGCCCCCCGAACGTTTTCCAAGTGTGATCGCTCACTGTGGCCAGCCACGTTGCGATGTCGTTCGTACCAATACTCCAAATGGAATCACAGTTGGGTCCCGTATTGAGATTGCCATGTTGGACGAGGAAATTCCTACCGTCGTCGGTCTGAACAATCCCATTCACCGCCAGGGCATCGATGGGATCTTTGACATGCGTCGTTCCAGTAGACGAAGTCTCGTAGATTGAGACAAAAGGAGCGGAGGTCTGATGGTCGTCGCTTAGCCCCTCTAACAGCAGCACCGCAGGAAGAACCGCCGCCGAAAAAAGCTTCGTGTCGCCCAAGTCCCAGACGTGCCGCACCTTGAACCGCTGACAAAATGCCTGTCGAACGGATGCGCCCGAGTTGGTCGTCATAAAGCGATTGGAAACAATGATGCCGACGATACCTCTCGGTTTCAGAAGTTGCGATATCCCGAAGACAAAAGCGTGGTAGAGGTCCACGCGCCCCTTCAACGCAAATCGATTAGCAATTGCTTTCGCTTGCAGCGCTCCCAAGACCTGGGTACGGACGTAAGGCGGGTTTGCAATAACGACATCGAATTTTTCAATGCTTTTTTCGCCAAACAATGTCTCGCACACACTCGAAGGAAAACGATCTTCAACAAATTCGAGAAAATTCGTGGAAGAAAGATGCATTCTAACCGCGGGAAAACGTTGTGCCAGTCTGTTAGAGGCGCGCTCTAGCGCAACGGGCCTTGTATCAAAACCGAAGACTTCGATCTCTGGCCGGCCGTTTCCAGTAAGGGCCGTTAGAAGGCTCATCAGCAGCTCCCCATCACCAACCGCGGGATCAAGCACGCGCAGGGGTATGGCAGACTGGAGTCGGTCGTTGAGGGCCTTGGCAATCTGAGTGGCAACGAAATCGGCCAGCTTCTTCGGGGTATATGTCTCCCCATTTTCCTTTATTTCGCCCGTGTTGGAATATCGGCCAGACTGAACTCTCGCGAACTTCGGACTCAACATTTTGCCTCCAAAGCAACTTGCCCGCTACTCATAGTATTCAACAGTTCTCGGCATGTGTCAAGCACATATCCGTACGAATTCGGATTTATCTTGATCACCGTTCGCCCCGAGGGTCTTTAATCGTTTTGATCACCTGCAACACCTTGTGCGTCCGCGGATCGCGCGGAATTTCCGGCAGGGCCGCGTACGAAAGCTGCACCGTGTCGGGCAGGCCGTGGCGGGCGAGGTAGGCCTGGAACACGCGCTCGATTTCGCGGCGTACGGTTTCCTCGGCGCCCGGTCGTTCGACCACGTAGTTGATGTGGATGTGGTGCGGCGCATCTTGAATGAGCTGGTACTGCCGCAGGCCCGGCGCCTCCATGAACGCGACGAGGATCGGCGTGGCCAGCAGGGTGACCAGGCGGCCGGAGTGGTCGGTGATCCAGAGCGTGTCGTTGGTGCGCCCGGCGACCTCGATGACCGGCAGCGCCAGACCGCACGGGCACGGCTCGGGCGCGTAGCGAATGGCGTCGGTCAGTTCGTAGCGGATCAACGGCTGCGCGAAATTGTACAGGCACGTCGCGTAGAGCTTGGTTCCGCGTTCGCCGAGCGGGACCGGGCATCCGTCGACGTCCACGTTTTCCAGCACCACCCAGTCGGCGGCCAGGTGCAGCCGGCCGTGATCGCAGGCGTGCGCGATCACCGGAATCTCCGTCGCCGCGTAAACCTCGACGATCAACGCGCCGGGGAAGGCGTCGGCGAGGCGATTCTTCATCGCGGCCGAAAACGGCTCGGACGCCCCGGTCAGACCGAAGGGGTTGATCCGCAACTTCCCCTGTTCCTGATAGCACGCCAGCGCCTCCAGCATCGTGGGGTAGCTGTGGATGACGTGCGGCCGCGCGGCGTTGAGCTGTTCGACGATGCGCTCCATCGGATCGAGGATGTCGATGAAATAGAATTGCGTGAGCGCCGTCTGGTAGCGGCCGGTGATCGCCGGCAGCACGTAGCTGGTGTAATGCCCGCCGGTCGGCACGACCGCGGCGACGCGCAGCTTCTTCAGCACCGCGGCCGACCAACGCCACGCGCGGGGAAAATTGTTGACCGGCGCGGACAGCCCGAGCGCCTGCGTGAATTCCCAACCCCAGCGATCGAAGGCGAAGATGCCGCGGCGGCCGGTCGAGCCGGAGGTGTGCGCCAGAACGAAACGTCCGTCGAACAACTGACCCAGCTTGCTCAGGTCGTTGACGAAGGCGTGGCAAGCGGCGTAGTTCAGCGCGGGATCGGTGACGATCTGGTCGAAGTTCTCCATCAGCGTGGTCTTGTCGACCGGTTCGACGAGCCGCAAATCCGGCTGCGCGGGATCGACGCGGCGCAATCGTTTCGCCCAGAACGGGCTGCGCGCCTGGGCGAAACGCACCAGGTTGGACAGATTGCGCTGCTGCTCGGCCGCGATCGCCCCTGCGCCGCCGCGCCGACGGTCGATCAGCCGCGCGGTGTGCTGGAAGAAACGCACCGTGCCGATGAACGGGGCCGGGTGGTGCAGCGGATGGTCGCGCTCGGCCATGTCAGAAGATGCGCACTTCCGACGCGTCGCCGAGCATGAAGCGGTACGCGCGCGGCTTGTGATCGCTGGGCCCCACGACCACGTTCTTGCCGACCAGGCTGTCGCAGATGCGGCCGGGCACGTCGGTCAGCACGCTGTTTTCCAGAATGATCGAGTGCTCGATCTCGCAGCGCACGATGCGCGTATCGTGCGACACCGCGGTGAACGGGCCGATGAAGCTGCTGTCGATCACCGTGTCGCGGCCGATGATCGCCGGGCCGCGGATGGTCGAGTTGACGATGCGCGCGCCTTCCTCGATCACGACTTTGAAAGTAATGGTCGAGTTTTCGACCGCGCCGCGCACGTCGGTGGCGAAGGTGTCGAGCACCATACGGTTGGCTTCGAGCATGTCTTCGAGCTTGCCGGTGTCTTTCCACCAACCGCTGATCAGGTGGCTGCGCACATCGCGCCCGGCGTCGACCAGCCATTGGATCGCGTCGGTGATTTCCAACTCGCCGCGCCCCGACGGCTTGATCGCCGCGACCGCGTCCCAGATCGCGCGGTCGAACATGTACACGCCGACCAGCGCGAGGTCGGAGCGCGGCTGCGCGGGCTTTTCTTCGAGGCGCAGCACGCGGCCGTTTTCGTCGAGCTCGGCCACGCCGAACGAACTGGGGTTGGGCACGGCGGCGAGCAGGATTTGGGCGTCGGCCTGGCTGGCGCGGAACTCATTCACCAGCGCGCGGATGCCGTGCAGGATGAGGTTGTCGCCGAGGTACATGACGAACGGACTGTCGCCGAGGTAGTCGCGCGATTCGCGCACCGCGTGGGCCAGGCCGAGCGGCGCGCTCTGGCGGATATACTGTACGCGCACGCCGAACGCCGAGCCGTCGCCGACCGCGGCGCGAATTTCGTCGGCCGTGTCGCCGACCACGATGCCGATGTCGTGGATGCCGGCGTCGCGGATGGCCTCGATGCCGAAGAACAGCACCGGCTTGTTCGCCACCGGCACCAGTTGTTTCGCGCTGGTGTGCGTGATGGGCCGCAGGCGCGTGCCCTTGCCGCCGGCTAGGAGAATGGCTTTCATGGCAAACGCTAATGTTATCGCAAGTCGCCGGCCGAGCCACGGGTCTTTTGGATGGGGCGGCGGCGCGCTACAATGGCAGCGGGTTTTGCGAGGTCGGGTCTGCCGATGAATCTTCCGAACACGCTGACGCTGTCCCGCATCTTCCTGGTGCCGCTCCTGGTGGTCGTGCTGCTGACCAAGTTCGAGGGGCGCAACATCATGGGGATCGACGTGGACCTGGTAGCGGCGGCGATCTTCGCACTAGCCGCAGGCACGGACTGGCTGGACGGCTACCTGGCTCGCCGGCGAAAGCAGATCACCTCGCTCGGCCAGATGATGGACCCGCTGGCCGACAAGATGCTGACCTCGGCTGCCTTCATCTCGCTGGTGTGGATGGATCGGGCCTCGGCCTGGATGGTCGCGGTCATCATCGGCCGGGAGCTGGCGGTCACCGCCCTGCGCAGCATCGCCTATTCGCGCGGGATTAACCTGCCGGCGTCCCCGATGGGCAAGGTGAAGATGGTGGCCGAGGTCGTCGCGATCCTCGGCATGCTCCTGGGCCGCAAGCCGGAGGGGTCGTTGCTGGCGGCGGCCCTCGACCTGATCAGCGGTCATCAGCAGGGCGGCGCCCTGTACCTCACTGGGGTGGCGGCGCTGTGGGTGGCGGTCATCACGGCCGTGCTGTCGGCGACGTTCTACTACCAGAAGTTCATGCGCGCCCAGGGCCCCAACGCCCGGCTCAAATCGTAGGCGGCTTCGACGGGGCCTTCTCTTTCGCCTTCTTCGGGCCCTTCGGCTGCAGCGGAGTGGCCGTCCCGGCCTTGATCGCCGCCATCAGCTTGCTCCCCTTGTCCAGATACTCGCTCTGCTTGAACTCCGCGGCGAGCTTGTCGAGCAGCGGCGGGGCTTCGGGGATCAGGCCCAGCTTCACGTAGGTGTCGGCGAGGTAGTAGTAAAGGCCGTCGCGCCTGGAGAACGCGGGATTGTCCTTCAGCACGCCGCGCATCCGGACGATCGCGCCCGGGTACCACCTCGAGCGGTAGTAGAACACGCCCACCTGGTAATCGGCCTCGCTCAGCCGGTCGCGGCACTCCTGCAGCTTCTTTCGGCCCTCCGCGATCAGCGGGCTGTTGGGAAACCGCTCGACGAAGGTCTCGAACTCCTTGACGGCTTCCTTGGTCTGCGTCTGGTCACGCTGCGGGGCGAGCATCTGGGAGTAATGGCACAGCGCGAGCTTGTACTGGGCGTAGTAGGCCCGCTCGTTGGTCGGGAAGAAGGTGATGAACTCCCGGAACTCGTTCTCGGACAGGATGAGCGACCCCGCCGAGTCCTCGCCGAGGTAGGCGTCGCCGAGGCCCAGCTTCGCGTCGGGCCGGTAGCGGCTCTGCGGGTAGTTGTCCACGATCTGCTTGAAGTACTCGCGGGCCCGGACCCACTTCTTATGGTTCAGGTACGCCGTGGCCTGTTCGAACAGGTACTTGTCGGCGTCGGCGACCGGGGTCGCCGCGGGCTTCTTGCTCTTCGACGCGCAACCGCCCGAGAGCACGAGCGGCGCAAGTGCGATCAGCAGGACCAGGGCAGGGACACGAACCGATCGGATCAGGTG
>PMZC01000343.1 GCA_003170555.1 Deltaproteobacteria bacterium | reverse complement strand
GTCATCACCAAGATTATATTGTAGCGAACGGCGGAAAGAATCATGGGCAATCGAGACATCGTCACTTTGGCCTGCGGCGAGTGCAAGCGGCGTAATTACACGACGACGCGCAACAAGAAGAAGCAGCAGGAGAAAGTCGAACTGAAGAAATACTGTCCCTACGACCGCAAGCACACGGTGCACAAAGAGGTCAAATAGGGGCGGGCAGCTAACGGGACGTTTCGGCGCTTTGGTCTCGCACTGAGGCGCCGACACGTTTTCCGGCGTGAGGGAGCCGAAGTGCTGACCAAGATCAAGACGTTCCTGCGGGAAGTCCGACTCGAACTGAAGAAGGTGTCCTGGCCGAGCCGCGAAGTAACCATCGGATCCACCTGGGTGGTGCTGACCGTGTGCGTGGTCTTCGCACTCTACTTCTTCGTCGCGGATTTTGTGATCAACCGGCTCGTCATGACCTTCCTCTCCTTCTAGGTAGCGAAGGAAACGCGTATGGGTGAACATAAGTGGTACGTGGTTCATACCTATTCCGGCTATGAGCAGAAGGCTAAGCTCGCGCTGGAAGAGGCGATGAAACAGCAGGGACTGGCGGAATGTCTGGAGGAGATCCTGATCCCCTCGGAAAGCGTGGTCGAGGTGGTCAAGGGCTCCAAGCGGACCACCAACCGCAAGTTCTTCCCGGGCTACCTGCTGGTGAAGATGGAGTTGAACGAAAAGACCTATCACGTGGTCAAGTCCACGCCGAAGATCACCGGCTTCGTCGGCGGAATGAAAACACCGCCCTCGGTGCCGGAGGAAGAAGTGAAGCGCGTCACCCAGCAGATGCAGGGGGTGGCGTCGCGGCCGGTGCCGAAGGTGGAGTTCGAGAAGGGCGAGATGGTGCGCATCAACGAAGGTCCGTTCGCCAACTTCTCCGGCATGGTTGAAGACGTCAAACCGGACAAAGGCAAACTACGCGTCATGGTTTCAATTTTCGGCCGGTCCACGCCGGTCGAGCTTGAATTTTTTCAGGTGGAAAAGGCGTAATCGACCGCCCCTGCGGCGAGAGCAACGAGGCAAACGATGGCAAAGAAAGTAATGGCGTTGGTGAAATTGCAGTGCCCGGCCGGCAAAGCCACTCCGTCGCCGCCGGTCGGTCCGGCGTTGGGTCAGCATGGCGTGAACATCATGGAGTTCTGCAAGCAGTTCAACGCCAAGACGCAGAAGCAGACCGCGGAAGGCTTGATCATTCCGGTCGTCGTGACCATTTTCGCCGACCGTTCGTTTACTTTCATTCTCAAGAGCCCGCCGGCGTCGGTGCTGCTGAAGAAAGCGGCCAATATCGCCAAAGGGTCGGGCGTACCGAACAAGGAAAAAGTGGGCAAAGTCACCTGGGATCAGGTGCGGGAGATCGCCAAGACCAAGATGCCGGATTTGAACACCGACACCTTAGACGCCGCCATGCAGATCATTGCCGGGACGGCGCGGTCGATGGGGATCGAAGTCGTTTAGTTCACCGCATCACCAGAGGTAAACACGATGAGCTACCGAGGCAAAAAGTACCGTCAACTGGCCGAGAACATCGACCGCCAGAAACGCTATTCGGTCGAAGAAGCGATCACGCTGGTCAAAAATTCGGGACCGGCGAAGTTCGACGAAAGCGTGGACGTCGCCATGCGGTTGGGCGTCAACCCGAAACACGCCGACCAAATGGTCCGCGGCAGCGTGCTGCTGCCCCACGGCACCGGCAAGACGCTGCGCGTGATCGTTTTCGCCAAGGGCGACAAGGAAAAGGAAGCGCGCGACGCGGGGGCCGATGAGGTCGGGGCCGAGGAGCTGGCGGAAAAAATCACCGCCGGTTGGTTGGAATTCGACCGCGTCATCGCCACGCCGGATGTGATGAAGTTCGTGTCCAAGCTGGGCAAGGTGCTCGGCCCGCGCGGGCTGATGCCCAATCCCAAGACGGGCACGGTCACCTTCGACGTTGCGCAGGCCGTGGCGGAAGCGAAGAAGGGCAAGATCGAATTTCGCGTCGACAAGGTCGGCAACCTGCATGCGCCGGTGGGACGCAAGAGCTTCTCCATCGAGCAACTGCGGGAAAACTTCATGGCGCTGGCCGAAATCATTCTGCGCCTGAAGCCGCAAACGAGCAAAGGCGCTTACATGAAGAACGTCGTGATCAGCACGACGATGGGGCCGGGCATCAAGATCGACCCGGCCGACTTGCAGGCGCAGAACAAGTAGTTAAGGCGACGCGCCGGTCGCCGGATCGCCGGCCGCGTCGCTGGTTCGCGCCGTACGGGCGCTCGGTCCGGAACCTGCGTCAGAGACCGCAGGCGCCGCAAGGCTTAATCAGCGACGCTGGCCTGCTCAGACGCTCTTGGCCGTGGTTTGGGCGCCTGTGGGCGGGCATTCCCCAAATTGGGTGGCCAGGATCGCTGAGCGGTCCGGGTTGCTCAACCGAAAACGAAAGGGGGAAGACAATTTGGATCGCCAAGAGAAAGCCGTGACGGTGGCGAAGCTGGCGGAAATGGGCCATNNAAGAACACGCTGACCAAGCGCGCGCTCGCCGGCGCCGGGTTCGAGAAGATCTTCGATCAACTCGAAGGCCCGAACGCCCTGCTGTTCGCCTATGATGACCCGGTGGCTCCGACCAAGGTGCTGACCGAATTCGCCAAGCGGTTTCCCGCGTTGGAACTCCGCGGCGGCGTGTTGACCGGTCAGTTGTTGGACGGGGAGCAGGTGCGCAGTCTGGCGAAAATGCCCGGTCGTCTCGAGCTGTTGAGCATGCTGGCCGGCGTCGTCGCCGCGCCGCTGCGCAACTTCGCCGGCGGCCTGGCCGCCATTCCGCGCGGGCTGGTCAATGCGCTCGCCGCCGTCAAAGACCAAAAAGAGAAGCAGGCAGCTTGAACCCAATGACGATTAACGTTTCTGAAACGAAGGAGTAAAGACCATGGCCGAGATCAACAAAGACCAGATTCTGGAAGCGATTGCGAGTATGACCGTCTTGGAGCTGTCCGAGCTCATCAAGGCGATTGAAACGAAGTTCGGCGTCACCGCCGCCGC
>PMZC01000027.1 GCA_003170555.1 Deltaproteobacteria bacterium | reverse complement strand
GAGCCGCAGCGCGTCGGCGTTGATCTCGACCGTGACCGCGTGTTTCGCGCCGCCGGCCAGCGCATACACGGCGAACCCGCCGGTGTAGCCGAAGGCGTTGAGCACCGTGCGGCCCGCCGCGTTGCGGCGCACGGCTTCGCGGTGGGCGCGCTGGTCGAGAAAGAAGCCNNAAACTGAACGCATTCAGCACGCGCCGGCCGCGCGCCAGCGTTTCGACCTCACGACGATTCGCGCGCTGGTCGAGAAAGAAGCCGGTCTTTTGCCCGTGGCGGATGTCCACCAGAAAATGCAGGCCGTTTTCCCGCATGGGCACGGGTTCGTCGGGGACCGGGCCGTACAGCGGGCCGATCTGGTCGGTCAATCCCTCTTCGCGCCGATAGCCGCCGGTGCTGTGTTCGAGAATCCACGCCGGGGCCAGCGCTTCGACCGCGGCGGCGGTGATCGCCTCGCGTTGGCGATCCACGCCGGCCGTGGCGAGCGTGACCACCAGGCCGTCGGCGTAACGATCGATGATCAGCCCGGGCGCGCCGTCGCCCTCGGCGTGCAGCACGCGGTAGGCGTCAGTCTCCGGCGGCAGCATCGCGCGGCGCAGCTGATCCGCGTTGCGCAGGCGCGCGGCGAACCAGGCGGCGTCGATCGGTTCGTCGCGCAGGGTAAACAGGCGCACGCGAATCTGGCTGTGCGGATTGTACGCGCCGCGCCCGAGGAACTCGCCGGCCGCGTCGTGCACATCGACCAGGTCGCCGGCGGGCAGGTCGGCCGGTTCAGTCTCGACCGCGCCGGAAAAGATCCACGGATGGCGGTGGCGGACGGACTTCTCGCGTCCGGCTTTCAGTGTGACGACAGGCAGCGGCATGGGGCCATCATTGGTCGATGATGATCGTGATTTTGGGCAGCGTATCGGTCGGCAGCCGGCTCGCCGTGACGTGGCCGTACACCTGGATCATGTCGCCTTTGCGCAGGCGGCTGAGTTCGTCCGCGTACAACCCGTTCTTGATCAGCACGTACGCCGCGCCGAAGTCGGATCGCACCAGCATGGCCTGATAGCCGTCCTGCGGCGTCGTGTTCAAGCGGGTGGCGAACGTGTAGTTGAGCGCGACGTAGGTGTCGAGATAGCGCGTGAACGAGATGGTCAACTTGCCCGGATTGATTCTTTCGAATTTCCCGTCGTTGGCTTGGGGCGAACCGAGCACGGTCGTCTTCGTCGCGCAGGCCGCGAGCAGCGCCGCCAACAACAGAATCGGGAAGATGCAGATCATCCGCCTCACCGCGACCCCCACGGCTGTGTTCCTTTGTCAACTATTCCTTGACGCGCTCGCTGTCAAGTCGGCGCGGGCCGGCTAGTGCGCCGGCGGGGCCGCGGGGGCGGGCGCGGCCGGCGTCGCCGCCGGCGTAGGCGCCGTGTTTTTGTTGAAAGCCGGCTCGGCTTCGTCGTCTTCGTCCGACTCTTCGTCGATCGCGCCGCCCATGTCGTCGGGCAGCGACACGTGCTGCCCTTCGGTTCCCTGGAAAAATTCTTCTTCCATCGCGGCGAGGTCTTCGTCCGAGATCAGGCCGCGTTCGGCCATCCGCCGCACGACCAGCGCAACCATCGCGCCGTACGACGGATGGGTGTGCTTTTCCGGATTGCTGATGATGGTCGCCAGCCATGCGGCCTGCACCGGCGAGAGCGCGCTGGGCGTACATTGGAAATAATGCCGCGCGGCCGGGCCGGCGCCGTAGAGGTGCGGGCCGAACTCGATGATGTTCAGGTAGATTTCGAACATGCGCTCCTTGGGCACCTCGCGTTCGATCCACCAGGTCAGCATGCCTTCCTGCAATTTGCGGCTGAGCGTTTTTTCCTCCGACAGGAACAGGTTCTTCACCAGTTGCATGGTGATCGTGCTGGCGCCGCGCGCGAAACGCCGCTCGCGCAGATTCAGCCGCAGGCTGTCGTTGACGTGCTTGATCAGGAACCCGTGGTGATGGAAGAACGAGCCGTCTTCGCAAATCTGCACCGCGTTGCGCAGGTAAGCGCCGAGGGCGGCGAACGGCACGAACTCGCGGTTCTGCGGGCCCAGCACGATCGTGGTCTGCAACAGGTCCTGCCGGCGGGCGAGGTGTTTGTACGTCGGGTCGAGCAGCCGGCGCACGTCGCAGCGCAAGGGGATCGACACCGCGCGGAAATCGGCGACGTCGCCGTCCGCCTCGAGCAACGATTTTTCGATGTGCTCCATGTCGACGACGAGGTGCGCGCGAAAATCCAACGCGCCTTCGACGCGCGCGCCGTGAATGATCGGGATGAGCTGCTCGGGCAGGCCGTCGAGCAGGTCCTGCACGGGGACGCGCCGCGCTTCGAGCGTCGTATCGAGGAAGAACTTGCCGCCCGGCGGATCGCGCAGCACGGTGTGCACCAAGTGCAGCGGGGCCGCGCCGAAGCGTAAGGTGAGATCGTCCGTGGTCAGCACCCGCTCATCCGGATCGACGATCACCATGCCGTCCAGCCCGCCGCGAAAATCACGCACCTCGGTTGACGCCAGGCGCCGGTGCGCGATGTCGAGCTTGTCGATCGTCGTGGCCAGCGCGAGATACCACCTCGGGTTGGTGCGTTCCTTGATGAGTTGCAGGCGGCCGCTGAAACGCGACTGCGGCGAGACGGTCAGCGAAAACGGGGCGAGGCGGGCCAGCCCGTCGAGCCGCACGCCTTTCAGCCGCGCCAACACCTCCAGCCGGTCCGGGCTCACCGCGGCGTCGAGAAACGCGTGGCCGCCGCCCAGCCGCTGCTCGGCGCCCGCGCGCACGTCGAGTTGCCGCGCCGCGAGGTCCAGCCGCAGTTCGCCTTCGATATCGTGAAACGCGGTGACGATCGGGTCCGCGGCTCGGTAGCGGCCCAGGTCGCGGATCATCAGCGAACCGCCTTCGACGTAAACGTCGATCGCGCTGCGGCCGCCGAGCAGCCGCGTCAGCATCCCGTCGCCGAGCGGCGGGCCGGCGTTTTCGTGCGGCATCTCGCGCAGGCGGGACAGCAGCTCCGGCAGGTTGGTCCGGCCGTCGGGATAGAGTTCGACGACGAACGACGGCTGATCGAGCCGCACGCCTTTGAGCACCAGCGTGCGATGGCGCCAACTGATCGTGTGCAGCACTTCAACGGCGGCGACGCGCAGAAACGATTCGCGCCGGCCGTCGCGGTTGGACTGCACCACGACGTTGCGCAGCACGCTCGTCCCCAGCAGGCCGGGCTCGATGCCGCCGATGGTCACATGCAGGCCGGTCCGCGCTTCGATCTCGGGCAGCACTTTGGCGACCAGCTCGTCCGCCAGCCGCCGCGAGTAACGGCCCACGACCAGCGACGCCGTCGCGAGCACGAGGCCCAGCAGCAGCAAGGCGACGGCGAGGCGCGGCAGCCAGCGCCGTTTCCAGCCGGCGGCCGCCCGGCGAACCGGACGCGGTGAAATGACGACGATCTTCTCGCTCATCGCGGCGTCAGCCCCAGTGTAATCTGCCGCGGATTATAATCCGGGTGGCGAACCTCCAACACCACCCGCGATTCCTGCGGCGCAAAGTGCAAGGCGGCGTGTCCTTCCGGGTCGGTGACGGCGCGCAAGCCGCCGCCGCCCGGCGCGAGCAGCGACACTTCCGCGCCGGCGATCGGCAACGCGGTGTCGTCGTCGGTGCAGGCCAGGCTGATCGTCACGGCCGCGCCCGGCGCCGCGTCCCACGCGCTGCTCGTTTCCACGTGCATGGTCGGCAGATACAACAGGTGGAGGGCGGGCCGGCGTACGGCGTAGCCCAGGTCGTGCAGGTAATCGATCACCACGCCCCCGCGAGTCTGGTCGACGCCGCGCAGGCCGTGATCGGACAGGAAGATCACGGTCAGATCGGTGTGCTCGACCACCACCAGCGATTCCAGCACGCGCTGCACGGCTTCGAGTTGATGCCAGGCCGCGCGCATCGCGCAAGACGAATACGGCCCGTACCGGCGGGCCGCCGCGAGAAACGTCGGCAGCGACCACATGACCAGTTCCGGCGCCGCCCCGCTCGCCGGAATCAACGCGGCCACCGCGTGCTGCATCAGGTTGTCCTCGACGTCGAACACCGGGCGCAACGCCGGTTCGCAGCAATACTGGTCGATGTCGCCGATCGGGTCCAGGCCCGTTTTACGCGGGTCCGCGCCGGCGCCCGTGGCGTCGTAACCGAACACGGTCGCGTAGTCGGCCCCGCGCGAAGCGAGCAGGCCGAGCGCGGCGGTCAACGGCGGCGTCGATTGGCCCGGCCGGCCGCGGCGCAGCGCTTCGAAAATCGTTTCGACCCGGTGGGGCGGCGACAACAGCCGGTCGGCGTCGCGCCACTGGTCGGTGATGGTCACCGACTGCTGGCGTTCGTGATGGAAGAAGGCCGCGTCGAGCACGCCGTGGCGGCCCGGGTCGGCGCCGGTGATCAGCGTACACGCGGCCGGCCAGTCGGCGCTGGGGAACGGGGCGATCAGCCCGCCCGAAGCGATCGCGCCCTGCGTGACGAGTTGGTTGATCAGCCGATAGCGATCGGCGTAGCGCGTACGCAGCTCGTCGAAAACGACCAGGGGCATGCCGGCCAGGTTGATGATCAACACGCGGCGCGCGGCCCGGCCGTTCAGCATTTCTTCCAGCACGCGGCCGTCTTGACCGCGCAGCAATCGGCCGTCGGGGCGCGGCGGCACGGAGAGCAATCGCGCCACCGTCGGCGCGACATCCTGCAACCGCGCCGCGCCGGCGTACACGCCCGGCCGCACGCCCGGGCCGTACATCGCCAGGAAGCCGCGGCTGTCGGCCACGTCCAGTTCGCCGTATCCGCCGCTCTCGTCGAGCACGCCGTAGAACGGCGCGTAGCTGACCGCCAGATCGGGCGCGTCGACCGCATCGAACACCGCCGCCAAACGCGAGTAGGGGTAGGGATATGTGACCGCCTCGGGCGACAGGAAGCGCAAACGCGGATCCTGCGCGCCGTGATAATCGCACGCGGGTTTGCTGCGGTCCCAGAAACGGTTGGGATTCGAACCGGCGTGCAGCATGTCGGCGAGGGTGGGCAGCGCGATCGGGCTTTGGTTGATCACCGGGTTCTGCCCGCGCAGGGTGTCGACCTGGAACGCGAGCGAGCCGTCGGCCAGCAGGTAGCGCCGAAAACGCACCGCGCCGCGCGCCGCGTGGATTTCGTAGCTGCCGTGCCGCCAGGTGGCGACCAGGTCGACGCGCTTGTCGGCCGCCAGCGTGTCGATGATCGCCTCGCCGGCTTCCCGTTCGTGATCGTCGAGCCCCACGTCGAGCGGCGGCAAAGCGCCGGGTACGCGGCCGGGTCCGAGCAACTGCGCGCCGGGCGGCAGTTGGCGGCCGACCACCTGGTCGTATTGATGGGTCAGGGTGTTCGGATTGCGTTCGTTGCACGCGACGAGCAGCAGCAGCCAGGCGCCGCAGCACAACCAAAAGAACCGGCGGCGAGCGAATTCCAGTGCAGCCCTCCCAGAACCATTTCATGATAATCGTTTTTCGCGCGCGCCTCCAGATCAAAAATGAAAGATGAAAAACGAAAAATGAAAAATGACGGTGCGAGGCGTCGAAGGGGCGGGTGCGCCACCTCGTAGGGGCACGACATGTCGTGC
>PMZC01000075.1 GCA_003170555.1 Deltaproteobacteria bacterium | reverse complement strand
GGCCGCGCCAGCCTCCGCGCGAACAACACGCTGACGCCGGCGAGCACCGCCACGCCGATCACGCCGATAAGCAACAAGTCGCGTCGCGTGCGGCCCAGCCGGTCGAAGAAGCGCACGCCCGCGTCGACGCCCACCAGGCCGACAACCTGCCCGTCGACCGTCAGCGGCGCGTAACCCGCCTTGAACAATCGCCCGCCCTGCGCCACGAACATCGTGGATTCGGCGGTATGGCCGTCGGCGACGAGCCGCAGCTCACGCCGGTCGCCGGCCAGGCGGTACATCTGCTGTCCGATGCGGCCGGCCGAATCGGTGTCGAGCATGATCGCGTGATTCAGCCGCACGAAGTACACGCGTTCCGCGTCATTGGCTTCCGCCAGCCGGCGCAGCCGCTGCACGAGTTCGCGATAGAGCACGCCCTGTTCGTCGCCCGGCATGAAGCTGGCGATCAGTTTGGCGTCGACCTGTTGCCGAGCGCTGCGCGCGGCGCCGACGAGCCGGCGGCCCATTTCGTCTTCCACGCCGGCGCGCGCCTCGAAATAGAAATAGGTGTAGCTGCCGGCGAGCAGCAACGCGGCCGGGACCAGGATCACGCCGAGCAGTTTGGCCAGGATCGTATGGCGCGGGCGGGTCAGCGGCGGCATCGCTCACTCCCCGGCCAACCAGGCGTTGCGGATCCAGCGCACCGCCGGCGGTTCGGTCCACAGCACTTCGACCACATCGAACCGCAGCAGCGGCGGGTCGAGGCGGCGGCGGCGCAGGAAATACTGGGCGAGTTTCTCGATCCGGCGTCGTTTCGCGCGCGGGATCATTTCGCCGGGCGTTCCGTACTCGTCCGATTTCCGGCTCTTCACTTCGACGAACGCGAGCGTGCCGCCGTCGAGCACCACCAGATCGAGTTCGCCCTGGCGCGTTTTCCAGTTGCGCGCCACCAATCGCCCGCCCTCGCGCCGGACCTGCCGCGCGGCCAGCCGCTCGCCTTTGTCGCCCAGCAGCGCGAGAGGGCTGCGCATCAGTCCCCCTGCCACACGCCGCGGAAGCTGTAGCGGTGCAGCGGGCTCGGCCCGTGCTCGCGCAGCGCCGCCAGATGGTCGGGCGTGCCGTAGCCTTTGTTGCGGTCCCAGCCGTATTGGCCATAGCGTTCGTGCAGGCGCAGCATCAAATCGTCGCGGATGACCTTGGCCACGATCGACGCCGCGGCGATCGACAGGCTGAGCACATCGCCCTTCACCAGCGCGTGTTGCTCGATGATGGTGCGGATCTTCTGGTTGCCGTCGATCAGCAGCACGTCCGGACGCACCGCGAGGCGGGTGACCGCGATCAGCATAGCGTCGAGCGTCTGGCGCAGGATGTCGGACTGGTCGATGCGCCGCGCCGACCGGATGCCGATGGCGACCGCCCGCGCCTGCCGCGTGATGTTTTGGACTTCCTCGCGCCGCTGTATGTCGGTCAACGCTTTGGAGTCGGTGACGTTCGGCAAGTCCACGTCCGGCGACAAAACTACGGCCGCGGCGATCACGGGCCCGGCCAGGCAGCCGCGACCGACCTCGTCGATGCCCGCCACCGCCAAACCACGCCGCCAGTAAGGGCGCTCGTAGCGCAACGAATCGAAGCCTTCGAAAACCTCAGACAGCGTGATTGATGAACGGTCCAAGAAGAGCCTCACCGGCTGAAAAGTGAATACATCATACAAAGTTATGCGGCGGGTGTCAAAAATCTGATACGCGCGGGAATAAAAAAACCGGAGGACGAATCCTCCGGTTTTCGCCTTAGGCTAGGCTGGAATCAGGCGGTGCCGTGGCACGCGTTGCACTGATTCATCTGCGGGCCCTTACCGAGCTTCTTGTGGCAGCCCGCGCACTGCTTGTGGAACGCGGTCTTGTTGGTGACGCCGCCGCCGTTCGGCTGGCCGGTCGCCGTATGGCAGGTGTCGCACTTCTGATACGTGCCGTTCACCTGCGGCTTGTGATGGCATTTCGTGCAATCGTTCGCCGCGTAGCCGATGTGCGCCGCGTGAGTGAACTTGACATTGCCCTTGGTCGGGCAGTTCAGGGTCATGACATCGCTGACCGCCAGCGCAATGCCCACCGCCGTAAGAATCGAAATCAGAACCAAGATGACAACGAGTTGCTTCTTCATTTATCGATACCTCCTCAAAGGATCAGCCCCGTATTCAACATAGCATATACAACATTGGCCCCTTCTTGGCAAGTTAAAAATCATGCCCCGAAAAAGATGCAAATTCGGCGCCGCGTTCCTCAGCAGCCGCAGCCGCCGTTGTCACCACCGCCGCCGGAGTCGTCACCGGCCGCGTCATCGTCGATCGCATCGTCATCGACGGAATCGTCGTCGGCAAGATCGTCGTCGATCAGATCATCATCGGCGATCGTATCATCGTCGGAAACGTCATCGTCGCTCGCATCATCATCCGCGGAATCGTCGTCGGAAATATCATCGTCGCTCGCATCGTCATCCGCGGCGTCGTCATCAGCGGCGTCGTCATCCGCGCCGTCATCATCGGCCGCGTCGTCATCCGCGGCGTCGTCATCGACGGTGTCATCGTCAACGGCGTCGTCGTCCGTCGTGTCATCGTCGGCGCACAGCGGGTACGTGAACGACCAGGACTTCGTGTGGGGCGCCGCGCCGTTGGTGTCGCCTTCGATGTACATCGTCACGTCGAGGTCATCCACTTGCGTCGCCGTGGCGTCAAAGGTGAAGGTGATGGAGTGGCCGTCGCCCACGTCGCCGCCGGAGCCGGATTGCGCCGCGAACGACCACGAAATCACGTTGCCCGCCGGGTTGACCACGTGCGACCACGCACCGGTGACATCCACGGCGGCCGGGTCCTGCACCGCCGTGACGTCCCAGAAATTGCCGGTCCAGAACTGCGCGAAGATGAGCCGCTCGCCGTCCGGGCTGGAAAAATGAATCGTCATTGCGAAATGCGCCTGATCGCCGACGGTCACGCACTGCGGCGAATTGTCGAGAGCGGTGTCGTCGCCGATGCTCGCCCAAGCCAGCACCGGCGCCACACAAAGCAGTATCACCAACCATTTCTTCAAGGTTTTCTCCTTCCGCGTCGAAGTACTAACAAGCGGATTATCTTTTTGATCTTATCAATGACGGAAGCGGATATTCAAGCCGGCGAGCGCGTCGGTGCCGTGCGTGATTGACAATCAATCAGGGCTGCAAACACGCGCACATGCTTACTGGGGCAGATCGGTCAAGGCTGCGCGTGATCGGGAGGAGAAATACGTGACTTCCGCTATTTTCTATTTTCGCCTAGTTTCCAAGTTGCCCCATTAGCTCTTTCATCATGATTCTTTCACTGTAATCAAGCTTGAGATGCTCTGTTAATTTCAACAAATACAACTGACAAGATAAAATTGCGACTACAAATTGAATATCTTCTTCTAACGGTTCTCCGGCCCCAGAGCTTTCCTTTGTGAAAAAGGATAAAATCGCAACTGGATTCCAATGGATCCAGTTGCTGAAAACTCCGTACCAGGTCTCATAAAGAAAATCGAATCTAGTTTCATTGAAAATTCTATGAATGGTCTTTGGGGCATACCAGCGAATCCGAATATTCTTGTCCGAAAAATTAACGACTTCTCTATTTTCTTCTTTTCTTAGAACGAGATTACCAAATAAGTCGAAAAACTCTTTTATCTTGTTGGGTTCGGTGACTGGAATATCAATCTGATATTTCCTTCCGATCTCGTCTAATCTGCCCTTTTCGATTTGTTCGAACGCAAACCATGTCTGCGATCTTGTCGACTTATCTCTACTGGCCCATTCCAAGAGCATCGCTCCTTCGAGCATACTTCTCGCAATCTGTCCTGCGTCTTCGTCTTGTCCCGCATCCATGAGGAGTCGTATGCTTTTTAGACGCGATAATTGCGAATGCACAAAGCTGAAACTCATTACAAGAAATAGATCTTCTGGCATCACAAAATGGTCTGATATAGGTGTCAGCTTATATTCACGTACATCGCGCGCAATTGCGTTATGGCACGCAATTAGTTGGTCCATCATCTCGTAAAACAAAGAGAGGCGTTGTTCTTTACGTTTTTCACTATCAAGATGACTACCGACGTTCATCTGACTTCTTCTCCCATCCCCTTCCGTACGCGTCTTCTTCCTATTCCCCTTCCTTCTTCTCTTCGCCCTCTTCCATCTTCTTGCGCCACGCGGCGCGTTTGAGGCGGTCGAGTTCGAGCGGGTGTTCGTTCTCCATTTCCTCTTCGGTGAGGCGGCCGGTGAGCCAGTGGGTGGCCATCGGCGCGACGTCGGGATTGAAGAGCACCGAGTAGAAATGCCAGATGATGATCGCCAGCGTGGCGAGGATCGCTTCCATCAGGTGGATAATGTGCGCCACGTCGAGCGCCCACAGCGGCAGGAACCTGAGCGCGAATTCCGCGAACCAGAGAATGAGGCCGGTCAACACCATCACCACCGTGCCCCAGATCATCGCCAGATACTCGGCCTTCTCGATGTAGCTGAAGCGGTCGAAGCGCGGCCGGTCGGGGCGCAGGTTCAGCGAGTACGCGAGTTGCTGCATCACATCGTAGCCGTCTTGCAGGCTCGGGATCATGTCGCGCACGTAGCCGCGTCCGCGCTTGGTGAACAGCACCCACGCCGCGTGGTAGATGAACCAGAGGATCATCACCACCGCCGCGACGCGGTGCAAGTCGGCGCGGATTTCTTCATTGAGCGAACCGGAAAGGCCGGGGATCTTCCAGCCGAAGGTCAGCGCGAAGCCGGTGATCGCCAGCGTCGTAAAGCTGGTCAACAGCACGATGTGCGCCACGCGTTCGCTCAGGTCGAGGCGCACGTATTTGGCGTTGTAGCGATGAATCGCCAGATGAATGCGGACCTTCTTGATCCAGTCGAGCAGATTGTGCAGGAACATGAAGCCCAGCACGCCGGGGATCAACAGCAGGTAGAACCAGCGCACCCACCACTGCACCTGCTCGCCGATCGTGCCGGCATGGCGGTTGAGGTCGGGATGCACTTTGCCGCGGCGTACGCCTTCGCCGATGTCGGGGTGGCACTCGCCGCAGGTCTTTTGCAGGTTATTCGGATGCAAGCGGCTGCGCGGATCGGCGCTGTCCAGAATCGCGTGCGCGCCGTGGCAGCTCGCGCAATCGGCGGCGCGGAGATCGCCTTTCTTCAACGCCAGGCCGTGGAAACTGGAGCGGTAGCTTTCGTACGTGCTGCGAATGCCGAAGCGCCGGTTGATGCGTTCGGCCTGGTGGCATTCGCCGCACACGCCGGCGACGGTGGCGTAGCCATGCACGGTCGATTCGGGGTTGGACCGCGCCAACACATTGTGCGAACCGTGGCAGTCGGTGCAGGTCGGGCTCGACAAATCGCCGCGCGCCAAGGCTTGCCCGTGTGAGCCAAGCTCGTAGTCGGCGCGTTCTTTTTTGTGGCATTTACCGCAGGTGGCGGCGATGTTCGGCTTCGCCGTCATCCCGGTGGCGTACTCCACATCGTGGCTGTCGTGACAGTCATCGCACGTGGCGTTGGTGCGGCCGTTGGTCTTCTGGGCGTGGACGCTGCTCAGCCACCGGTTGTACGCCCCGACGCGGGTGCGACCCGGCAGCACGCCCGTCGTGTGGCATTGCCCGCACGTGGCGGCGACGTTCTCGCGATAGACCGGGCTGGTCGTCTCGCTGGTCGCGGCGACGGCGTGCGCGCCGTGGCAGTCGGCGCAGGTCGGCGCGGTGGCGACCCCCGCGGCGGCGGCTTGGCCGTGCGCGCCGTGCTGATAGGCTTCCGCGAACGGGTCATGGACGTGGCAGTTGTTGCAGTCGACCGGCTGCAGTTTCGCCGGGTGATTCAGTTTCTTGATGTCGGCGTGGCAGTTCAGGCACTCGGCCCCGTGGACCGACTTCTTCATCTTCTCGAGGTCGACGGTCAGCGAAACGCCGGCGCGTTTGGGATCGGATCGCGGACGCACCGCTTTCCAGTCCGCCGGAACCGCGTCGACCATGCTGTTGCGATCGGCGGGCGCAATTCCCTCCACCGTTCCATCGTGGCAGCCCATGCAATCGGCCGGCTTCGGTACGGCCGGCGCGGCGGCCGGTTGAGCGGCGGGGTGGTTCTGGGCGCGGGCCAGATTGAACGCGAACCCGGTGACGAGAACCAGGCAGACTAGAAGGGCTACCCGCAAATGGCTTGCGTGACGCATCATCGCTCCAAGAATGAATCACCGTTCAGTGCTACGGTATCAGACCCGTTCCGTCTATGTCAAGAAAAAGCTCATGTTTATGCTGAGTTCACAGCGCACCTAACGCTTCCGCAATGCGATCCAGTCCCTTTTCAATCTGCTGCATCGACGTGGCGTAACTAAGCCGGATATTCGCGTCCGCGCCGAAACCGATGCCGGGGACGACCGCGACCTTTACTTTTTCCAGCAGGTATTCCGACAGCGCGACCGAGCCGTCGACCGCACGTCCGCCGGCCTGCCGCCCATAGCAAGCGCTGACCTTCGGGAACACATAGAACGCCCCCTGCGGCACGCAACACGCGACGTTGGGCAGCTCCGCCAGCCGCCGCATCATGTACGCCCGGCGTTCGGCGAACGCGGCGCACATTGTCTTGACGCAATCCTGCGGCCCTTTCAACGCCGCGATCGCGCCGGCCTGCGCGAAGCTGGTCGCGTTGCTGGTCGACTGGTCCTGCAACCGACCCATCATCTCGATCAACCCTTCCGGCGCCACGGTCCAGCCGATGCGCCAACCGGTCATCGCGTACGTTTTCGAAGCGCCGCTGACGACTACCGTCCGCTCGCGCAATTCCTCGGCCAGCGTCGGGAAGCAAACGAATTCGAAATCGTCGAACACCAGGTGCTCATAGATTTCGTCCGAGATCAGCACCAGATCATTTTCCAGCACAAACTCGGCGATCGCTTCAAGTTCCTTGCGGTGATAGGCCGCGCCGGTCGGGTTGGACGGGCTGTTGATCAACAGAATCTTCGTCCGGTCGGTCGTGTACGCGCGCAGCCGGTCGACGGTCACGCGAAACCCGGTGTCTTCGTCGGTCTCGACGATCACCGGTACGCCGCCGGCGAGCTTCACCATTTCCGGGTAGCTCACCCAATACGGCGCGGGGATCAGCACCTCGTCGCCGCGCTCGACCAACGCGTGAAAGACGTTGTACAGCGAATGCTTGCCGCCGCAGGAAATGGCCACGTTCTTCGGCGTGGTCGGGTAGTGGTAAAACGCGCTGTACTTCTCCGCGACCGCCGCTCGCAGCGCCGGCAAACCGAGCGCCGGGGTGTAGCGCGTCAGGCCGTCGCGCATCGCTTTGATCGCGGCCTCTTGAATGTGCGCGGGCGTGTCGAAATCCGGTTCGCCGGCGCCGAACGCGACGACGTCTTCCCCTTTGGCTTTCATGGCATTGGCCCGCGCGGTCACCGCCAAGGTGATCGACGGCTCGAGCTTGGTCACCCGACTGGCGAATTTCATGGATGCACCTATTTCAGTTGGTCCACTTTGATGTGGTTCATTTTCGCTTTGAGCGCCGCGAGCACATTGGGCGGCACCATCTCGTCGACCTCGCCGCCGAAGTAGGCGATTTCCTTGACCATTCCCGAAGACAGATAAATGTACGGATGGCTGGCCATGAGGAAGAACGTTTCGCAGCCCGGATACAGCGCGCGGTTGGTCAGGGCCATCTGGAATTCATAATCGAAATCGCTGATCGCGCGCAGCCCACGAATGACGACGTTCGCCTGCACGCGCTTCAGGTAATGCACGAGCAGTTCGGAGAAAGCTTCGACGCGCACCGTCGGCCGATCGAGCGCTTCGCGAATCATCTCGATGCGTTCGTCCGCCGAGAACAGGCAATTCTTGCGCGGATTCACCGCGACCGCCACCACCAGGTTATCGAATGTGACATGCGCGCGTTTGATCAGATCGACGTGACCGTTGGTGATCGGATCAAAACTCCCGGGGTACACCGCCAGTTTCGGCATGTTCGTCCTTCTTTTGTTCGGTCAAAAAGTCGACTCGCCCGTCTCCGTACTTGCGCTGATCGTCCCGCTGCAGACCCGCCGGAATCAGCGGCTCCTCGGTTTTGATGTGCCGCAGGATAATCAATCCGCGCGGCGCAAGCAACTTGAATTCGACGACCCGGTCCAGCGCCGGCGTCGACAGCCCGTGACTGTACGGCGGATCGAGGAAGATCAAGTCGAACGGTTCCGGCGCCGCGAGGTATCTGGCTGCGGTCAAAAAGTCGGCGGTTACTACCCTCGTCCGCTCGGCTAGGCCCCACTCGGCCAACAATTTCTCGAGCCGCTGGGCCGTCGGCCGGTGGCGTTCGACAAACACCACATACGCCGCGCCGCGCGACAGGCTTTCCAGCCCGAGCGAACCCGTGCCGGCGAAGGCGTCGAGCACGCGCGCGTCGGGCGTCCGGTCGCGAATGATGTTGAACACCGATTCGCGAATCTGATCGAGCGCCGGCCGCAAATGGGGCGAGGCATGGGCGTCGAACCGCCTGCCGCCCAGCTCGCCGCCGGTGATTCTCATCGCGCTGTCCTCGCCGTAAAAGCATCTGGTCTTGTTTGAAACCGCAGTCATGATAGGAAATGAATCCGTCGGTGGCAACGACCAAACGCGCCGGCTTGCGTCCGCGTACAAGATGTTGTACATTTACTTGTGCAAGATTGAGGAGAGAAGCCGATGGCCAAGCAGATGTCCATTTCCGAAGCGAGGCAGGAGCTGACCTCGCTGCCGGATCAACTCGAAAAAGATCAGCAGACGGTTGCGGTGACGCGGCGGGGTAAACCCGTGCTCGCCGTCTTGCCGTGGGAATTGTATGAGTCCCTCGTCGAGACGCTGGAAGTCCTCAGTGATGAGAAACTGATGCAGGCGCTCCACGAGGCGTTGTCCGAAGTGGAACGCGGCGAAATCGAGCCCTGGGACGAAGTCAGGCGGGATCTTCGTTTATGACCTTTCATGTTCTCGTCACACGCACCGCAAAACGGATGCTGGCTGAAATCGCCGACCGCCGCATTCGCGAAAAAATCGGCGAACGCATCGACGGCTTGCGCGCGGAGCCCGAACGGCAAGGCAAGCCGTTGCAAGGCGAACTCGAAGGTTACCGCAGCCTGCGCGCGGTCGGTCAACGGTATTGTATTATCTTCCGCGTGGAAAGAAGACAGGTGGTGGTTTACGTGCTGGCGATCGGCATCCGTAAAGAAGGCGGCCGGCGGGACATCTACGCGCTGGCGAGAAAACTTTTGCGCCAGCGCTTGATCGAGCGATAAAACGCAGTTATCGTTACGCAAGCGCTAACGCGGAGGAACCCGTGGGAATAGGCAGTAGTCCGAAAGAAGTGGTCAAGGCCATCGGCGACGGCTATTTCATGATGACGGTCACCACGCTCAAGCCTTGGGGTACGGCGGAAAAACTGCACCTCCTGTTGCAGGAGATCATGATTCTCGAGCGCACGTTCCGCAACGAGATTTTCCCGGAAGACGACTACGACGGCAATCGCAAGAAGCACTTCCGCCTGGGCAATCTGCGCAAGGCGCGGATGGTGATCGAGAGTTTCGCCAAGTCGCGCCGCATCCAGATGTAACCGACTTCTCAGATAACCGGCAGCGCCCTTCGTTCGTAAAGCTGGACAGGCCGCCAAAAACGTGTATTCTTTTGACCCAGACAAACAACAACCAAGAGCGAGAATAACCATGGCTCCTTTTTGTCGTGGATGCAGGCCTGTTTTCCCGTTGCTGTTTTTGTTGGCCGCTGCTTTTTTCGCCGTCGCCTGCGCCAAGCCTCTGGTCGTCGGGCAAGTAGTGGACCAATGCGAAAAGCCGCTGGAGGGCGCAAAAGTCGCGATCGCCAATTCGCAGTTCAGCGCCACGACGAACCAGGACGGGAAATATCGCGTCGATTTTCTCCCCGGCAGATTCGCGGTCACGTTTACCAAGGAAGGCTATAGCAGCGCGCGGTTGGACCTCGATATTCAGACGAAAGACCGCTTTCCCGCGCAGACCGTGATCCTTTGGAAATTGCCGGGAGAGCCGGGGATCTTTGCGCTGGACAAAGCAGCGTGCGTTTATTCCTCCGTGTCGTCGCATCCGGCTGCCTTAGGCATGGCCGGAACGTTGCTGCAAGCTTTCACCGGCATTCGAAGCCTCCGCCATCTTCCCGTTCACTCACGCAAACCCGTGTTTGTATTCTACGGACCGAATTATGGCGACAATGTAACGTTGTCCCGGCTTCACTTCGCCAAGACCGCGCGCGTGCAGAATATCTTCGGTCCGGCGATGCAGGCGATCAACCTTTGGGTGGCGAATGAGAACAAGGTCGAACTCAAGCTGGACAAAATAGACCCAGGAAATAACTTCTTCAGCGTGCAGCCGGCGGCGGAGTTGGCGCCCGGAAACTACGCGTTTCATTGGGGCGTGCTGTTCGCCAACGACCCCATGGCGATGGCCTCCTCCTCGAATCGAGAAGTGTACGATTGGGAAATCGTCGCCGAAACGCAGCCGGCGCCGATGGCCTCGCCCCCCGCCTCGGCGGGCGCGCCGATATCGTCCGCGGCCGGCGCGCCGGCCAACCCGGCGATCACGCAGGAGATCAAAGCTTTTCTGGACGATTGGCGCGCGGCCTGGGAAGGCATCGCCGGCGTGGGACGCACGCCCGCCTACACCGCGTGCTATGCCGATGATTTCTACTCCACCACCTCGCGCATGAATCTGCCGGCGTGGTTGACCGACAAACAAGCCAAGTATGGCAAAAAGAAGTCGATCAAGGTCGTCATGAGCGACGTCGCGATCACGCCGACCGGCGAAAACGGCGCGCGGGTGGAGTTCACGCAGGCGTTTCAGTCCGACAACTACCATGACGTCGGCAAGAAAATCCTGGTGCTCCGCAAAATCAACGGCCGGTGGAAGATCACGGCCGAAGACTGGTTCGCGCAGTAATCGTTCGCGGCCGCCCGGATCGAACAACGGCCTTGCCGCGTCATTCGCCGCCGGATAGAATCAGGCGTTTTCTGATTGCGGCATGTATTTCGTCACGGGGTTCAATCTCGAAAGACATCTGTCGAACCAATTGACCTGACGTCAGGCAAAAGGAGGTTTCCATGAAGCTCAGCCAAGTCCCGATGGACAAGTTGATGGGCGTGCTGCCCAAGCTGTCGACGAATCTGGCCGGCGACCCGGTCACGTACAACCTGACCACCGACGTCGAACCAGGCCGGGTGCCGCGTCCGGACTATCACATGAAGTTCGACGACAAGGGCGCCGCGTCGATCGGCGAGGGCCACGTGAAGGGCGAAGGCGTGATCACCTTCATCCTGAAGCAGGGCGGCATCAACACCCTGATCGGCATGTTGCTCGACGGCCTGAGCGGCGGCATGCGCTCCGCCTCGATGGCGATGATGATGGGTAAGGTCGGCATCGAGCCGTTCAGCCCCGCCAACCTGAAGAAAACCGAAAGCTTCTTCAAGCGCGTGAAGACCGGCGAAGAAGCCCTGAAAGACGCGGCGAAGGCCGCCGGCCTGACCATCGACGAAATCGACATCTAACGGATCGCGTAAAACGAATTCGAAGGCGGGGCGAAAAACCCCGCCTTTTCTTTTGGCCCGGCGCGAAGCGGAGGAAGCGCGTTCTTGACAGGCAGAGTACGTGGGGGGGTATTTCGTTATTAGGATTTGGGCTTTCGCCGCCGACGGGAAATGGGACGGCACCATGTACGAAACTTCTCTCGCCAAGGTGCGGAGCCATTGTTCAGATCGACGAGCAGCATCTAAACATCGGCGTCCTCGGAATTAAGGTTTTTCCTCGTCTTGACTTTGTTTCTATGATTTGACAGCCTGTAAATACCTCATTTACGTTTAGGCAGGAAGGCAAAGATGAAGAATCTGGGTTGGTTGGCGTTGAGCGTTGCGTTTCTGATGGTCTTGGCCTTCGCGTGCTCCGGATGCAGCGACAACGGCCAGGTTTCCGGCGTCGTTCTGGAAAGTTATTCGAAGATTCCTCTTTCTAATGTGACGGCGCGCATCAAGGGAACGCAGGCGAAGATTATGACGGGAATAAAGGGTGAATACCTTTTGGCTAACGTCGTTCCGGGAAATCAGGTCATTTCTTTTGAAAGAGAAGGGTACTCGGTATTGGAACTTCCGATCGTTGTTGGCAAGCGACAGACGATCGTAGCTGAGAACGTGTATTTGCTCCCAGAATTGACAAGGGAGAGAGCCGCTGCATTGATCAGTGAGAAGCTACCTGGTGAAGAGAAGTGCTGGGGGCATTTTGCCGGAGATGAACGGCTTTCTGCATGCCTTCAGAAGGTCGGCTGCGTCAAGGCGTGGCCAGGGGTCAATTGGTGCGTGACGAGTTTTATGTCCAAATGTCACTTCAGAATAACGAGGCGGGCAAATGGGGGCTATGGTGAGATCGGGAGATGCCTTGACGGCGAGACGATGATCGGAAAACCAGAGTTAAAGAGCATTACGGGAATTGAGAAGACGAGCGACGCGTTGGCTGATGTCGAGTATGAATTTGATTTTGTTCCCGACGGAAGCAACCCCGCAACGGCATGCTTTCCGGGGTGCACCGGCTACATCTACGACAAAGTCACCGCGTTTTCTTACATAATCAAGAAGAAAGTACGAATGAAAAGATATGACGACGGCTGGCGGATCGCGGATTAAAAGTATGTCCGATCTTGAGCCGTTGTGGCATGGCTTTGATCGGATTCACGTTCTCGCCGGGTCGGGGACGCCTCGACACGAACCCCTCTAAATATCGCAATAGGTTGGCCGAATTTCCGAATTCCGCGCCAATGCCGCCAATTCCGAGGACCGCCCCCACAATTCACTGTTTTCCGTAACGGTTCCCATCCTCGCTTGCGCGGGTTATCTCGTTCTGCCAACATAGCGCGGTGAAAAATTCCGCCGCCTGTCTTTTCTGCTGCCTGCTGCTGCTCGCGTGCGCTTCGACGCAGCGCACGGAAGCGCCGTCGACCGCGGTGCCGGTCGATGAGAGCTACGGCATTTTTCGTTTCGGCGAGGTGTTCGAAGGCCAGACGATCACGGCGACTTTTCTCATTCGCAATCCGTCGCCGTTCTATCTGATCATCGACGAGGTCGAGACCACCTGCGGCTGCACGACGGCGCAACTCGCCGGCCAGCAACTGCCGCCGAACGGCGAGATTCTCGTGCGCGTGACGCTGCAGACGGCGCACCTGTGGGGGCCGCAGTCGAAGATGGTCGTGCTGCACACCAACTCGCCGTACCGGCCGAAGATCAAGCTACTGCTGGAAGGCGTGGTGCGCGAGCGGCTGCAGCTCGAGCCGCGGCGAATCAGCGCCGAGACCGACCAGGCGACCTATCACGCGACCGTGCGCGTCACCAACGTCACCGACCAGGCGATGCAGATCGAGAGCCTGACCACCGAGCCCGCCGAACTTGTACACGCGACGCTGGATCATCAAACGCTGCCGTTCTCACTGGCCCCCGGCGCCACGGCGATTATTGCGGTTGACGTCCAACTCGAACACGCGGGCGCCAAGGTCGCCGGCAACGTGTTTCTGCATCTCGCCGGCGGCGAGGATCCAACGCAACTGCCGGTTTACGTGGAACGAAACTAAGCGCGAGGGGGCTCCCTCACCCCAACCCCTCTCCC
>PMZC01000363.1 GCA_003170555.1 Deltaproteobacteria bacterium | reverse complement strand
TCCTTCATCACGTCGCCGAGTTGGCCGGTCAACGTCAGGTTGCCCTTGCCTTTCATCATCGTCGATTCGATGAACAGAATATCGCCGCCGGTCGGCGTCCAGGCCATGCCCGTCGCCACGCCGGGCACGGAGGTCCGTTCGGCGACTTCCGGGAAGTAGCGTTGCGAGCCGAGGATCGTCGCCACCATCTTCTTGTTCACCACCACGCGCTTCGCTTCGTTTGACGCGATCCGCTTCGCCACGCCGCGGCACAACGCCGCGAGGTTGCGTTTCAAGTTGCGAACGCCGGCCTCGCGCGTGTATTTGTCGATCACCTCGTTCAACGCGCCGTCGGAAATGTCGAACGTCTCCTTCGACAGACCGTTGTTCTGCGTTTCCTCCTCGATCAAATGCCGCCGCGCGATCAGCACCTTTTCTTCCTGCGTGTAGCCGGGGATCTCGATGATCTCCATGCGGTCGAGCAACGGCAGCGGGATCGTATCCACGATGTTGGCCGTGCCGATGAAAAGCACGCGGCTCAGGTCGTACGGCATCGCCAGGTAGTTGTCGTTGAAGGTGTCGTTCTGTTCGGGGTCGAGCACTTCGAGCAGCGCCGACGACGGATCGCCGCGGAAGTCCTTGCCGATCTTATCGAGCTCGTCGAGCATGAACACCGGGTTGCTCGTGCCGGCTTTTTTGACGCCCTGGATGATCCGGCCCGGCAGCGCGCCGATGTACGTGCGCCGATGGCCGCGAATTTCGGCTTCGTCGTGGATGCCGCCCAGGCTCATCCGCACGAACTGCCGGCCCATCGCCCGCGCAACCGACTTGCCCAGCGAGGTCTTGCCCACGCCCGGCGGGCCGATCAGGCAGAGAATCGGGCTTTTGACATCCGGCTTGAGTTTGCGCACCGACAGGTATTCGAGAATGCGCCTCTTCACGCGCTCGAGGCCGTAGTGATCTTCGTTGAGGATCTTCTCGGCTTCGTTGATTTCGAGGTGGTCTTCCGAGTATTCGCTCCACGGCAATTCGAGGATCGAATCGATGTAAGTCTTCGCCACGGTGTATTCGGGCGACGACGACGGAATCTTCACCAGCCGCTTGATCTCTTTGTCGACGGTTTTGCGCGCTTCTTCGCTGAGCTTGGTTTTTTCCGCCTTCTTGCGCATCTCGGCGACTTCGTCCTCGGTCGATTCGTCCTCGCCCAGCTCCTTGCGAATCGCGTCCATCTGCTTGCGCAAGTAGTAGTCGCGCTGGCTCTTGTCCATTTCGCTCTTGACCTGCTGGTCGATGCGCTTCTTGGTCGAGAGCATCTCCATCTCGGCGTTGAGCAATTGGACCACGCGATGAGCGCGCGCTTTGACATCGAGCGTTTCGAGAATCGTGATCTTGTCTTCAATCGAGATCGAAAGATGGGAGGCGATCAGATCGCACAACATGCCCAGGCTTTCGACCTCTTCGATAAACTGCCGCGCTTCCTGAGGCAGCGAGGGATTTTTCTGGATCGCTTCGGTGGCCAACTCCTTGATCTTGGCGAAGAGCGCGGTGCGTTCCGCGTCATCGACGTCGATGTCTTCCGGATAATCGACCTCGACCTGCATCGTGGGTTTGACGTCGACGAAACGGACGATGCGCACGCGATGCTGGCCTTGCAGCAGCACCGTTTTGCCGCCGCGCCGATCATTCGCCGTCCGCAGAATCTTCGCGGCCACGCCGATGTGGTGCAGGTCGGCGCCCGTGGGCTCCTCGACTTCCGGATCAAACTGCGTGAACACCCCGATCACGCCGTCCTCGGCCTCGGCGACTTCCAGCGCTTTCAACGAAAACTGCCGGCCAACCGCCATCGGTGCGATGGTGCCCGGAAACAACGCGGCATTACGCAAGGGGAGCACCGCCAGTATCGTGGGCTTGGCCGGGTCAGAAGATTGAGACATCTAGAACTCCTTCTTTTGCCGAATAAGTATAACCACTTGTCGAGAGGTTTCAAGTAATTGAAAGTCTGGACGCCAACAAGCAACCTCAGCGAAGCGGACAAGCTCGCGCGACCTCGTCAAACCGTCGTACGTTTTGACAACTCCGAACCCGCCACCTATATTGGCCCGTGTCATTTTCGCCAAGCGGTGATTCTAGTCGCCCAACTTCGACGGCGATAACCGGGTTTTGGCTCAATACATGGACACAAGCCAGCGCAATTCACTCGGCATGAGACCGGCCGGAGAGCTTTTCCTATTGTTGCTCTTGCCGGTGTTTTCCTTATGTTGGGCGGCCATCTGTGCGGAGATGCCCACGTCATATCAATGGTTCAAAGACGAGCCTATGCACGTGCATACCATCACTGAGCTGTTGAACCAGAGAGCTCCGTTGTCCGAGGTGATGGTGGTCGTCCCCCATTTTCCGCCGGCTTACTACCTGCTCGCCTACGCCGCGGGCAGGATCACCCGCTCGACCGTCAGGCTCGCGCTGGCGTTTCCCAACTTGCTGATTTACCTGCTCACCCTGCTGATGTGTCAGCGGATATCGAGCTTCTTTTTCGGCCGTCGCGCCGCGACGTCCGTTCTTTTCGCCGGCGTCTATCTCTTTCCGTATGCGATTTCGATGACCACGGAGATGACGGTGATTGCCGGTCCGACCATGGTTATTTTAGCGACGGTTCGCTTGCGGCGATCTGACGCCCTTCGAGATTTTGCGTTCTTGGCCGGAGCGCTCGCCTTCTGTCTGTTGAGCAAACAGACGACGCCACTTTTCGTGGCGACTCCTTTGGCGTGGCTGGTCTGTCACCGGGTGAGCCGTAGCCGAATGGACCGGCGGTTTATTTTGACCTTCGCTCTTGCTCTCCTTTCCGGACTCGTCGCGGCCTATCTCGTTTTCTACGGGGCGCTGGACTGGAATTGGCTGCTCGGCGATCTCAAAACTCAGTCCATGCAAACCGTAGGCATGGTCGCCGCGACCTCGGGATGGCACGAGCATCTTCTTTACTATTTTCGCGGTCTCTTTGGCTTTTTCGTACTTCCTCTCCTGGCCATCCTGTTGATCGACGCGGCGTCTCGAAAACTAACGTCCGTTCATGCGTGGCTTGCCGCGTCGGTCTTGCTCCCCGCCGCCGTGTTGTCCCTTTTTGAGAACAAATATTTCCACTTTCTGCTCCCGGTAATGCCGATTTGGGTCATCCTGTTGACGTCAAGCAATCAACGGCCGCCGGTAAAAAAAGTCTATCGCTTGGTCCGGACCATACTGTTGGCCCTCTCGCTTGTCGTACTCGTCAATCAAACAATCCGGCACGTTGCCGATGACTTGATTGGCTATAAAAACCAGACCTTCATCAATCGGGAAATCGCGACCTTCCTGAGGGTCCACGGTCATTGCCACGACGTGGCGGCCGTCAAGGGAACCTTTACCATGTCGGTCTATGCATACAACAACTACGCGGCGTTGTCCCCGCCTAACCAGTGTAGACTCGAAGAGTCGACCGACTATTTGCAGGGGCACGGCCCGCCTCAACTCGTCGTGGCTTTCCGCCTGGCTTCGTTGTTCGACCCCGACCGCTGTTGGACCAAAGCCGAAATGCCCGGCTGGCTGCAGACCGACAAGTCTCCCAGCCCGACGGAAAGCGAATTCGTGAAATCACTGATATCCGACTATCGGCCGATCCGAAACATCTATCTACGGGAATCCAGTACGATAATTCCGGCGGAGTCCGCTTGTGCCGTGTCGATTTGCGAGAGAATACGGGCCGAGAAACCGTAATGTCCCCGCCCTTGGCCGCGAGCACCCCGATTTCGCTTTCCGATGACCAAAAAGGAAACCTGGTTTTGTGGTTTCCTCCGGTATTGCGGAAGGGGGGACTTGAACCCCCACGACCTTGCGGCCACTGGACCCTGAACCCAGCGCGTCTACCAATTCCACCACTTCCGCATCGGAACCCGCGCCCCGAATAGCGGAACACTATCTACCGATATCGCCAATCGCTGTCAAGCGCAAAAAGCGCGAGCCACGCCCGGCGCGCGTTCGCACGCGCGGAAACGTTGACACCCCCGGAGGCCGATGCTACCCTTGCGCCGAGCTTCGCGCGGAAGGAGAGTTTTTTTGCGTGCAAATACTATCACGATCCTGCTGCTGATCCTGGCTGCGGCCCTCGCGGCGTGCAGCTCGGGCAAGACGCCGCAACCGGCGGAAAACGCCTGCCCGACGCAGATCATCGACGATACCTACACCGGCTCCTATCGCGCCGTATTGGGTTTCGGCGAAGGCGCGCAGGCCGCATTGCGCCTGGCCTTCGCGCGCCCCGGCCGCTTCAACGTCGTCGCGGCGCTCGACGGGCCGGTCGACGCCTGCCGCCTGCTCGCCGATTTCGAAGACCAGTTGAAACACTTCGACAACTGGCCCGCTTCGCCTTCGCGCCCGGAGCGGATCGCCTACTGGCGCGACCTGCTGGGCGCGTTCGGCAATCCGCTATTCGAAGACTACAGCAGCGCGTTCTATCCGCCCGGCCTCGACGCCGGCAATTTTTCGCCCTATGACCCACTGACTTTGCCCGGCATCATCACGCCGGATAATCCGGATGGTTCGCTTCCGTCCGTCACCGTGCTCGACGTGAGTGGGACGCCAATCGATTATCTGCTGGCGGTCGATTTGAATCGCAACGGCGTGCGCGACGAAGGCGAGCCGATCATCGTGCAGATGCACGAGCCTTTCCAAGACCTCAACGGCGACGGCTGCTGGGAGCCGGGCGAGCCGTTCGATGACGTCGGCCTCGACGGCGTGGCCGGCACCGGCGATTACGGCGAAGGCAACGGCGAGTTCGACTACCACCCGCTGGTCGCCAATTGGCTGGCCAACGATCCGATTTCCCTCGCTCGCACGGCGAATCTCAACCTCGAGCCGGGCTACGAGCAGAGCTATTATCTCGACGCGCTGACCGAAGATCCGTTCGACGATCTGGCGCAGATGTCCACGATGGCCGATGTGCTGTCGAATCGTTTGCAGAGCGCGGCGCAGGGGACCGATTTCTGCATCGCAAATCAGCTCGGGCGCTTCGACGCGTTCCTCAGCAACGTCCCCGTGCTTGAAGACATCCTCTGGTTCGACGACAAGGATGTCTATTTTCAACTGCCCGGCGATCAAACGGAGATCTGGTCCGACGACGAGAAAGCCTTGCGCATCGCGCGCTGGTCGCAGGCGCTCAATTTCATTTCCGACCGGATGCCGAACGGTTTGATCGACAACGTCGAAGCGGAAAGCCCCGCCGTGTGGCAGGTGCAATCGTTCTTCAGCGAGACCGTTCAACGCGATGTCGAGTTCGGCGTCGGCCTGCCCGCGGGCTACTTCGACGGCGGCAGTTCGTGGAAGAGCTACCCGGTGATCTACGTCTTCCATGACCGCGCCAGCACGATCCACGACTGGTATGAATTGCTCGAACGCCAGGGCGATCTTGCGCACCGGCTGCTCGCCAGGCAGGCGATCATCGTCGTGATCGACGGTTCGCGCGAGGTCGACGGCCACAGCGGGTACGGCTATTACCTCGATCAGGCCGCGGACGAAATCGGCGGCGACTACGGCGCGCTGGCCGACGAAGTGATGAACTACGTGGAAGCGACGTTCCGCGTGCAGGTGAGCTTCATCGACCACTAACGGGAGGAACGAACGCTGGAACAGACCGTGTCGGTCGCCCGCGTGCTGGACGAGATCACGGCCAAAGACATTCCGGCCGTCTGGGAAATCGAACAGGCTTCTTTCTCCGTTCCGTGGCGCCGCGACAGCTTCGTTAGCGCACTGGAGCGGCCGACTTCAATCTTCCTCGCGCTCCGTCAACTCGATGAACTGATCGGCTATTCGCTTTCCTGGGTGGTGGCGGACGAGCTGCACATCTTGAAAGTCGCCGTCCGCGCCGGCCATCGCCGCCAGGGTCTCGCGAAACAACTGCTGGCGGAAACGATGCGGCGCGCGGTTGAGCGGCGCGTGGCCACCGCCTGGTTGGAGGTGCGGCCGTCGAATGTCGCGGCGCGGGCGCTCTATCAGGCGCTGGGTTTTCGGGAGACATACGTGCGCCGGAAGTACTATACTGACAACAACGAAGATGCGATTATTCTTGTGCGCGTTTTCCAACCCGGGGATGCGTTTTGACCCGGAAGTATCAATTCGAAGCCCTGGTCGCTCAAACCGAACTCGTCGGCGAGGCCTATTGTCGCCTGACCTGGAGCGCGCCCGAGATGGCGGCGGAAGCCCGGCCCGGCCATTTCGTCACCGTGCGGCAAAACAAATCCGGTTTTCCGCTGCTGCGCCGACCGTTCAGCATTCATCGCGTGCTGGACGACGGCCGGCTGCAAATCTTGTTCAAAGTGATCGGCGCCGGCACCCGCCAGCTCGCGGAAAGCAAACCGGGCGACGCGATCGACGTGGTCGGTCCGCTCGGCGACGGCTTGTTCCGCGTCGACGAAAAGCGGCCGAACGTGCTGTTGGTCGCCGGCGGCATCGGCGTTGCGCCCCTGCTCTTCCTCGCTGAAACGATGCCGGCGCAAACCAAACTCATACCCGTTTTACTTTTCGGCGGCGCGACGGCGCGCGATCTGCCGGCGCTCGACGACTTCCGCAATCTCGGCATCGAAGTGCGGGTGAGAACGGAGGACGGCGGCGCCGGGCGACGCGGTTTGGTGACCGATGAGTTGGCCGACGTGCTGTCCGGCCTTGATCCGGCGCGAACGCAGCTTCTCGCTTGCGGACCGATGCCCATGCTGCGCGCGGCAGCCGGCATGTGCGCGCCGCGCGGCGTTCCTTGCCAAGTGAGCCTCGAAACCGTAATGGCCTGCGGACTCGGCTCGTGCTTCGGCTGCGCCATCGAGTTGCAGCCCGATTGCGCCGAGGCCGAAGTCGATTACGTGCGCGTGTGCCACGAGGGGCCGGTGTTCGACGCGGCCCGCATTCGCTGGAACGAGGAACCATGAGCCCGCTTGATCTCACCGTCGATCTCGGCCGCGGATTGCGGCTGCGTAATCCGGTTATGGCCGCTTCGGGCACGTTCGGATATGGGCTCGAATACGACGACCTGGTCGATCTGTCGCAAATCGGCGCGATCGTCGTCAAAGGCCTTTCGCCGCAGCCGCGCGCGGGCAACGCTCCGCCGCGCATCGTCGAGACGGCCGGCGGCATGTTGAACTCGATCGGCCTGCAAAATCCCGGCGTCCATGCCTTTCTCGCCGAGAAGCTGCCGCGACTGCTGGAGCGCAATGCGATTGTCGTGGCCAACGTTTACGGCGAGCAGGTCGAAGACTACGTGTACGTCGTCGAGCAGCTCAGCGGACCCCAAGCCGACGGCGTCAGCGGTTTGGAGATCAACGTCAGTTGCCCCAACGTGAAAGCGGGCGGCATTGCGTTCGGCGTCGATGCCGACCTCCTGGGCGCGCTGATCGCCCGGTTGCGGCAGTGCACCGACAAACACCTGATGGTCAAGCTTTCGCCCAACGTCACCGACATCGCGATGTTGGCCCGCATCGCCGTGCAGGCCGGCGCGGATTCGCTGTCCGCCATCAACACGCTGCTCGGCATGGCGATCGATCTCGAAGCGCGCAAACCCAAGCTGGGCAATGTCACCGGCGGCTTGAGCGGCCCGGCGATCAAGCCCGTCGCGCTGCGCATGGCGTGGCAAGTGGCGCAAGCGGTCGATGTGCCGGTCATCGGCGTCGGCGGCATCATGAACGGCGCGGACGCGCTCGAATTCATCTGCGTCGGCTGCCGCGCGGTGCAGGTCGGCACGGCGAATTTCCAGAACCCGCAAGCGCCCATTCAAATCGCCCGTGAGATGGAGAGTTGGCTCGTCAGCCACGGCCTCGCCGGCGTCGACGGTCTCGAGGGGACGCTGAACTTCTAGGGTCGGTTCAGCAGCGCGTAGATCAAGCCTTGCTTCGCCGGTTCGAGGTAATTCCACACCAGCACATCGGCGCGCCGGTCGTTGTTGAGGTCGAGAACTTTGTAGGACACGCCGGGGGCGATCTCGTACATGGCGAACGGCTGCTCGGCGAATTTCAACTGACCTTGGTTGCGCCACACGCCGAAGCCGTTCTCGTAGGCCATGAACAGGTCGGGCCGCCCGTCGCCGTCGAAGTCGCCGTCGAACGTCGGCGCGAAGCCGAGAATGTAGATGCCGGAATCGGTGTCGACCTTCAGCGTCACGTAACGCGTGAACGCCGGCTTGTTGTCGTAGAGCGTCGGACCGGCGGCGCCGCGGCAGCGGAAAACCTTGAACCCCACGCGCACCGACTGGCTGACCAACATCCGCGCGAGCTGCATGATGCCGACATCCGCCGTCGGCACGGCCATCTCTTTGCAATGATCGCCGTCCAAATCCCAGAAACGCAGCAGCGAAGCATAGCCCGAGAAGTCCATCGCGAAAGCGGCCTGGTGCTCGAAGCCGCCGTCTGTGCCGCGATGAATCTCGATCCGACTGTGGTAGCTGGTGAGCGAACCGCCGAATTTGTTGAGCACCGCGTCCGGCCGGCCGTCGCCGTCCAGATCGTCGATGTTGGTCAACAGCCCGACGTTCTCGCGCCGCCGTTCGTCATTGGTCAGCACCGGGAAAAAGAAATTCCGGCCGCGTTCGGCGAAATGTCCGCCTTCATTGCGGTGAAACCAGAATTCCTCGCGATAGGCAAAAATCAGGTCGCGTACGCGGTTGCGGATCGGCGACAAGAACATATTGGGCGTGCGCAGACCGGAGTTGATGCGGTACTCGGTCATGCCCGGCGGCATCGTGCCCTGCGTGCCGATACGCCCGCGCACCGGCACGTCGATGGTCTCGAGCGGCGTCA
>PMZC01000121.1 GCA_003170555.1 Deltaproteobacteria bacterium | reverse complement strand
CGTAGAACCCGAGTATGTTGTCCCGATAGTCCGGCAAAGGCACGCGCGCGTTTTCGGGTATCGGCGCCGGTCCGGGGTTGGTCGGAACGAAGTCGCCGCGCAGCCACTGCAAAAGCGTCCGGTAGGCGCAGAAGAGCCGGCTGTGGTTGAGCTCGTGGAGCAGTTCCGTCGACCAGAGTCTGTTACGCCGGCCGGCTTCGCGATCGGTGACGAACGAGGGGACTTCGCTGTCGTTGTGTCCATTGCAGAGAATGACGATCTTCGGCGTTTGCGCCGGACAGGCTCGGCGGGCCTCTACGAGGTTTTGGTACGTGGTGTAGCCGGTCACGCCGAAATTGACGACGCGCGCCGGGTGACCATTGGCGTTGAGCTTTTCGTCCAATTGCATGGAAAAATTGTTTTTGGCCTTCCTGCCTTCGACAATCGAACCGCCAAAAGAATGAATCAGCAGCCGACCCGTCGATTGCCGGGCCAGCGCCACGTGCTCATCAAAATAATGACCGCCGCGCGGCACAGCCAAAACAGGTCGCGGTCCTCCTGCAAGCCGAGCGGGACCTTGATCGACGACTGAAAATAGGTGAACCTGTTCAGCGGCAGGTTGATGATCCGCAGCGCTATCTCACTCAGCAGCAGCAGAGCCAGAACGACCAGCAACGCTTCCAGCCAACGAGGCGTCTACATGATTTATGTCCCAATTGCGGCCGCGCCGCTTGCGACCGAAGCAGCCGCCAGGCTGAGAATCGACCCGGGTTGGAGGTGCAACTTCAGCAGCAGGTCGACCGACCAGCGAAAGGCGAGATAGAAAGGATCCCACCGTCGAATCCACGCGCCGGGTCCGCCTGCGTGAATGCGGCTCAGCTCGGCCCAATACAGGCCGCGGCGCCGGACGACCTCGAAGAGCCGGCCGCGCGTTTCGTCGATCGCGGCCCAGCGAGCCCACGGCGGCGCGGCGATGCGGTCGAGCAGCGCGTAGTCATCGAGCGAGCGAATTTCCAGGAACGGGGTGACGCAGGCGAGGTACAGCCTTTTCGTTTGCTGGCTCAGCACCGGCGCCCGCACACCCGGAATGGATTCGACCAGCGCGACCTGCCGATACGTCGCCGCGTCCACGACCAGCAGGCGGCCCGACGCGGGCAGCGGCAAGATCAACCGGTCGCGCACGTCATCGAGCGCCACGCGGTCGGGCATGCCCGGCAGCATCAGGGAACGCACGATCCGGTGGGCGTCGAGATCCCACGCGACGAGGCGTTTGCTCCAGGACACGCCGTGGACCAACCGGCGCTTCGCATCGATCACCATGTCGGACACGTTGTTGCAAAGCGCGTCGGGGCCGGGGCCGGAGATCAGGCCGACGACGCGATCCCCGGTCCGGTTCAATTGCGCGGCGTAGTGAACGAAATCGAACGAGAGCAACGTTCCGGTCCGCGAGTCGAATTGTGTGCGGGAGGCCGGATGTTTGGTCAAACCCGAGCGTTCGACCGGGTTTGCGATGGCGACCCGGCGTTTGAGATGCAAGTCGCTTTGGTCGAACACCCAGGTGCGCCCCTTCACCGCGTCGACGTAGATGATTTCCCCGGCCAGGGGGTCCGCGCCGAACCCCTGCACTTGATCAAAGTGCGGATCGATGACCGCATGCGACGTTTCCGTTTGCGACGCGGGATCGATCTTGCGAATCGAATTCGGAAACGCCGCCGCAATCACCCCGCCGTCGTGCGGATCGACTTCGATTTGATACAAGCTGGCCGGCGTGTCGAAATAGTGAAACGCGGGGTGCAGCCGGCCCGCGTCGTCGAACGGAGGAGGATTCATCACCCAGGGCGCCAATTGGATCAACCACAACAGCACGCCCGGCAGAACCACCAGCGGGATCAGCCGCCGACCGGATTTCCGACGGTACGCGCCCCAAACGAGCAACGGCGCCAGCAGGTCCGCGACGACGACGGCGTAGACGACGCCGCGGCCGAAGGACCGCTTCCGCGCCGTTTCCTCGCCGCGCAAAAAGAACGCGGCGGCCGTAAAATTGAAGAGAAGCAACAAGACGCTCACCCCGTGTCCGCGAGGAAACGTCAACCCGCCCCGGCCGACGGAGGCCAACCATGAGGGAAGAAGCGTCAAGATCAAAAGAAACACCATCAGGGCGCCGACCCGCCATCGTTTTGGCGGTCGCGATGGCTTCGTCTTTTCCGCCGCTCGAAGAACGAGCGCAAACAAAATCAGGCTGATGAACGTTCCGTAAAACAAATCATGGTAGACGCTCAAATGCCCCAGAATAAAGCCGACGCCGCTGGTGTCGGTGAACGCCGAACCCCAATGCCCTGGCAAGACAAACGCGAAAAGAAGGATTCCGACGGCGAGCAAGAAGCGCAAGGCGTAAGAAATGGCGCCGATCAACAAACACTCCGCAATCCAACGACTCCCGGGTCCGCGCCGTAAAAAGGATCAGACGACCCGACCAGCGCCGACACGATCTTTCTTTACCACATTTCGCCGCCTGACCATACTTGTCTGCTTTCACGACGCGCGGATTCCCCGTAGAATGTCAGCGTACTGCACGGGAGTTGCTGCGGGCCGTGAAAATGTCGCGTTGGGTTCGATGCGGAATGTTGATGCTCGGCGTCGCGCTCGGTTTGCTCGCCGCCGAGGCGAGTGTCCGTGTTTTCCGTCTCGAACCGCAAACGCTCATTCCCGTCATGAGCGCGGCGTCGCCGGACGAAGCGGTAAGATTGCTGTGCTACCCGAGCGATCCGCACGGCGACTTCCCGCTCGACTTGCGGAAACCCGAGGTCTATCGCCGCTACGCCGGGCGGCCCGGGTTCGCGGAACTGCCGAAGATGGCGCGGTCCACCCCGTTCTGCCTCGAACTGGGCGCGAACCGCGACCAGGTCCGCGACCGCGAGTACGCCGCCGACAAACCCGAGGGCTGCCAACGCATTCTGTGTGTGGGCGACAGCCTGACGCACGGCTACGGCGTGCCGCACGACGCGCCGTGGCCGCGGCAGCTCGAACGCTCGCTGAAGCAAAAATACCCCGACCGGTGTTTCGAGGTGATGAACTACGGCCGCGTCGGCATGGATATTCCGCACGTCGAAAAACAGATCGCCGCCTTTGCGCCCGCCTATCATCCGGACCTGGTCGTCTACGGCTATTGTTTGAATGACGTGGTGCGCGGCGGCGAATTCGATCGGACCGAGCAGCAGGTCGATTCCGCGCTCGTGGCCCGCTTGGATCGCAAGCCGCTGGGCTGGCCGTGGGAGCACCTCGCCCTGGCGCGCATGACCGCCGAACGTTGGTATCAACGGCAGGTCAGTCAGAAGACGATGCGCTGGTATGCCGGTCTCTATTCGCCCAAAAAGAACCCCGGGGGCATTCTCAAGACGAGCTATCTGCTCCGCCAGTGCGAACGGAACGCGGCGGACAACGGCGCTCGTTTTCTCCTGGCTGTTTTTCCCTTGATGGTGGACTTCGGCGAACGCTATCCGTTCCGCGCGGCTCACCGCACCGTCGTCCAGATGGCGGCGCACAATCATATCCAGGCGGTCGATCTGGTTGACGCCTTTCGCGGCCTTGATCCGAAAACGCTGTGGATCCATCCGCTCGATCATCACCCGAACCAAGTCGCGTTGGGCGTGTTCGCGCGCGCGCTGATGCCGACGATCGAGAACGTGCTCGCCCTCGACAAAAAAGAAACCGACTGGCGTTGAATGGAACGCGATGGCTTACGGCGTCGGTTCTTGCGCTTTCGTGAGTTCGCGCATCCGGGCGACCAGCTCGTCGGCGCGGACGACGAACGGAAACGACTCTTTGACGCCGCCGGCTGCCCGAAAAGACAGCGCGCCGTAACCGCCGAATCCTTTTCGCACCGCGACTTCCTCCACCTGCGACAAGTCGATCGCCAGGTAGCGCGTCTTGAGTGCGCCCGTCTTGCACAGCAATCGCTTGTTGGTGACCGTGAATTCGGCGGCGGTGAAACGGAGC
>PMZC01000156.1:7991-9845 GCA_003170555.1 Deltaproteobacteria bacterium | reverse complement strand
GCCACGACAAGACGAGCCACCAGCCGTCGCCGTATCACCTGATCCTCCTCGCCGAAAACGAGACCGGCTACCACAACCTGGTGAAGCTCGTCACGCTGGCCCACCTCGAGGGCGCGACCGCCGGGCTTTTTGGCCGGCCGCGCTGCGACAAGGAATTGCTGGAAAAATACCACGAGGGCCTGGTCGCCATGTCGGCGTGCCTGCAAGGCGAACTCGCGCGCACGGCGCTGGCCCACGGCGTTGAGCAGGCGATGACTGTCGCGGACTGGCACCGCCAGATCTTTCCCGGCCGCTATTACGTCGAACTGCAACGCAACGGCCTGGACGAACAGAACCAGGCCAACGTCCTGATGCTCGACNNCGTCGCCACGAACGACTGCCATTATCTGAATCGCGATCACGCGAAGAGCCACGAGTTGTTGCTGTGCCTGCAAACGGGCAAGACGATCAAAGACGAAAATCGCTTCCGGTTTAAAACCGATCAAATCCATTTTCGTACGCGCGAAGAAATGGCGGAGGTGTTTTCCGATCTGCCCGAGCTGCTGGCGCGAACTCGCGAGGTCGCCGAGCGATGCAACTTCGAGCTTTCGTACGGTAAACCGGTGTTTCCGCCGTTCGACGTGCCGCCGGGCGAAACGCTGGAGAGCCTGCTTGAACGGCACGCACGCGACGGCTTGCGGCAGCGGCTGCAGCGCGTCAAGGCCGAACGGCAGGCGGACGAAAGCCGGCCGTGGGAAGACGCGGAAAAAGAGTACTTCGCGCGCCTGGAAACTGAACTGAGCGTGCTTCACGCGAAAGGTTTCGCCGGCTATTTTCTGATCGTCGAAGATTTCATCGGCTGGGCCAAGGATCACAAAATCCCGGTCGGCCCTGGACGCGGCAGCGCGGCCGGCAGCCTGGTGTCGTATTCGCTGCGCATCACTGACATCGATCCCATCCGTTACAATCTGCTGTTCGAGCGATTTCTGAATCCCGAACGACAGGACAATCCGGACATCGACATCGACTTCTGCGCCGAGCGGCGCGACGAGGTGCTGCAGTACGTCACCGAGAAATACGGCAAGGATTGCGTGGCGCAGATCGCCGCCTTCGGTTCCTTGAAAGCGCGCGCCGTGATCCGCGACGTCGGCCGCGTGCTCGGCCACAGCTTCGGCGAGGTCGATCAGGTCGCCAAGCTGGTGCCCGACGACCTGGGCATCACGCTGGAGAAGGCCGAGAAAGACCCCGACATTCAGCGTCTGCTCAAGGACAGCGAGTGGGTGCGCGAGCTGTGGTTCCACGCGCGGGCGCTCGAAGGTCTCGCGCGTCATGCTTCGACGCACGCCGCCGGCGTCATTATCGCCGACAAGCCGCTGGCCGAATACGTGCCGCTGATGCTCGACCGCGACGGCAATCTGGTCACGCAGTTCGACAAGAACGACGTCGAAAAAATCGGCCTGATCAAATTCGATTTCCTCGGCCTGAAAACGCTGACCGTGATCGACAAGGCGCTCAAGATCATTCGCGAGGTCTACGGCGAGGAGGTCGATATCGACCGCATCCCGATGGACGAAAAGGCGGTCTTCGACCTGCTCGGCAAAGGCCTTTCGACCGGCATCTTCCAATTCGAATCGGCGGGCATGCGCGAGCTGCTCGTGCGCATACATCCGGACAGCGTCGAGGACCTGACCGCCATCAACGCGCTGTATCGCCCCGGGCCGATGGCGCTGATCGACGACTTCATTGCGCGCAAGAAAGGCCAGCAGGAAGTGCGGTACGACCTGCCGGAACTCGAGCCGATTCTCGAAACCACCTACGGCATGATGGTCTATCAAGAGCAGGTGCAGCAGGTCGCGCACGCGATCGGCGGGTTTT
>PMZC01000156.1:0-7947 GCA_003170555.1 Deltaproteobacteria bacterium | reverse complement strand
ACGGCTTCAACAAGAGCCATTCGGCGGCGTACGCGGTGATCGCGTATCAGACCACCTGGCTGAAAACGCATTACCCGTCCGCGTTCATGGCCGCCCTGATGACGATGGACAAAGGCCTGTCCGACAAGATCATGTCCAAGATCGTCGAGTGCCGCGACATGGACATCGCCGTGCTGCCGCCGNNCCGCCGGACGTGAACGAAAGCGACCTGGATTTCACGGTGAACAAGGCCCACCAGATTCGCTTCGGACTGGCGGCGGTGAAGAATGTGGGCGAGGGCGCGGTTAAAAGCATCATCGAGGCGCGCCAGACCGGCGGACCGTTCAAAGGCATCTTCGACTTCGCCAGCCGGGTGGAATCGCGGAAGGTCAACCGCCGCGTGCTGGAGGCGCTGGTTAAGTGCGGCGCGTTTGACAGCCTCACCGACAACCGTGCGGCGCTGATGGCCGCGGTGGAATCGGCCCTCGAACGCGCGGTGCGGGACCAGGCCGACCGCGAGGCGGGGCAAACTAGTATGTTCGACCTGCTCGGCGGCAATGGCGCCAAGACCGTTGAGGCGCCGTTACCCGACGTCGAGCCATGGTCGAAGGAAGAACATCTGCGTTACGAGAAAGAGGCGCTGGGGTTTTTCATCACCGGCCATCCGCTCGATCACTATCGCCGACTCGTCGAACGCTACTCGACCTCCAACGGCGAAAAATTGAAAGAATTATCCGAACCGGAAGAGGTGCGCATCGCCGCCGTGATCACGAACCTGGACAAGAAGATCACGAAAACCGGCAAGACGATGGCCGTCGGCCAGGCCGAAGACCAGTTTTCGCCGTTCAAGATCACCATCTTTTCCGAAGCGCTAGAAGCGAACAAGGAAGCGCTGGAGAATCTCGATCAACCTTTCCTGCTGGTCGGCAAGGCGGATGTGCGCGAGGGCGGCAACGGCGTCTTGATCGACCGGGTCGTGCCGCTTGTGCACGCCGACAAAGTGTGTAGTAATGAAGTGCACTTTCGTTTACGCAGCACCGGCCTGGCCAAGACGCAGATCGAACGCCTGAAGGCGTGTTTGTCGCGGCATCCGGGCTCGTGTCGGGCGTTCATTCATATGCAGATCCCCGGACGCAGCGAGGTGACCTTCGTGCTGCCGCCGCGGTTAGGTCTGCAGCCGTCGGACGAGCTGGTCGACGAAGTGCGCGCGATCTTCGGCGGGGGGATCGTAACGTTTCAATGATGGCGGGCGGCTTTTGACGGCCCGCGCATGCATGATCTCTGGGGGTGGCTCATGATGAACAAGAAAGTCCACATCAACGTGCAGGATCAGTTCATCAACTCGATGCGCAAGGAGCACGTGCCGGTCCAGCTCGATCTGGTGACGGGCAAAAGTCTCGAAGGGTACATCAAGAGCTTCGACAACTACTGCGTCGTGATCGAAGCCGACCGGCTCTATCTCATCTACAAGCACGCCATTGCCGACATCCACATCGACAAAACGATCAAAGTCAGCTTCATGGCCGGCTGAGACGGTGAGACCGACGCCGCGGTCTGACGGCCCGAGCGATTCGTTCGCCGTGCTGCTGGGCTGCCGCACCGGCCGCGAGTCGCGCGACGAGGCGCAGGAGTCGCTCGATGAGCTGGCTCGCCTGCTCGACACCGCCGGCGGCAAAGAAGCGCACCGCGAAATTTGCGAGGTGCGCCGGCCGACGCCCGCCACGTTCATCGGCTCGGGCACGATCGCGCGGCTGAAGGAAATCATCGAAGGCGCGAAGAACGAGGTGCGCTGCGTGGTGTTCGACGTCGATCTCACGCCGGTGCAGCAGCGCAATCTCGAAGACCAGTGGGAAACGATGGTCATGGACCGCACCGGCCTGATCCTCGACATCTTCGCCAAGCGCGCGCGAACGGCCGAAGGCAAGCTGCAAGTCGAACTGGCGCAACTGCAATACCTGATGCCCCGGCTGCGCGGCATGTGGACGCACTTGTCGCGGCAGGGCGCCGGCATCGGCACGCGCGGCCCCGGCGAAAAAGTGCTGGAGGTCGATCGGCGCCGCATCCGCCAGCGGATCTCGACGATCAAGATACGGTTGGAAGACGTGCGCCGCACGCGCGGTTTGCATCGCCGAACGCGCCGCCGTCATGCCGCGCCGACGATTGCGCTGATCGGCTACACCAACGCCGGCAAGTCGACGCTGCTGCACGCGCTGACCGGCGCCGACGTGTTTATCGAGAACCGTTTGTTCGCGACGCTCGATCCGACCACGCGCGCCTTGCGGCTGCCGGGCAACGTGCCGGCGCTGCTCACCGACACGGTCGGCTTCATTCGCAAGTTACCGCACGATCTCGTCGAGAGTTTCAAAGCCACGTTCGAGGAAGTCGGATTGGCGGATTTGCTCGTCCACGTCGTCGACGCCTCGCATCCGCGAATGGACGAACAGGTGCAGGCGGTGCAGCAGGTGCTCGAAGACATGGATCTGGCGCAAAAGCCGCTGCTCATCGCCTTCAACAAAATCGATCAGGTTGAATCGACCGCCTGGCTCGCGCGGCTGGTCGAGGCCAATCGGCCCGCGGTGGCGATCAGCGCCGAGACCGGCCAGAATCTGGACGAACTGCGTTCAACGCTCGCCACGATGCTCGGCGCGGGCCGGCGCCTGGTGCGGTTGCGCCTTCCACTTGCGCGGCCGGATTTGATATATATGATCCGAACCGGCGCGAACGTGGTCGAAGAAAAAGCCGAGGGCAACGATTTGCTGGTGAAGGCCTGGATCGACAAACGTCTGGCCGAGTCGATGAGCGCGTTCGAAGTCGCGGAGGACCGAACCTGAAACGCCTGCTGCCATTGTTGTTGCTTGTGCTCGCGGCGAGTCTGCTGTGGGCCGAAGATCTCGGCATTTTCACCGGCGAGGCCACGGTGTCGCTGGCCAATCTGAATTTGTCCGCCGCGAAGAAAAAGGCGACGACGATCGCCCTGGCGCAGGCGGTCGAAAAGGCGCTGGGGCAGGTGGCGGCGCCGGCCGACCTGGAACGAAAAAAGAAGGCGATCAAAGAGCGCATCTTGGCCGACCCGCAGCGCTTCGTCGTGAGTTTCTCGGTGCTGCAATCGGAGGAGCGCGCGACCGAATATTACTTGTCCGTCGAGGCGCGGATTCGCTTGGACGCGCTGCGCGAGGAAATCCAGGCGATTCTCACGCCGCCGCCCACCGCGCGCGAACGCCCGCGGCTCGCAGTCATTCCGTTCCATCGCAAGCAGCAGGGCGTCGCGCTGGACGCCGATTTGGAAAAAGCGCTGCGCGATCGGCTGTCGGCCGGTCATCAAAGCCCGGCGGACGCTGAGACCGCGGAGCTGCTTCTCGCTTTACCGGCGTTCATGGCGGCGGCGGATGGCAGTCCGCAAGACCTGGCGCACGCGGCCGCGGGCCAGGGCATTCGCCTGCTCGTATTGTTGGATTTGCACGACGAAACCCCGCCGGACGTTGACGACGTGAGTTGCAAGGAAACGGCCACGGTGCGCTTGATTGACACACAGTCGGCGGCCGAGGTCGATCACTTTTCGTACACGTTTCCCGCGGACCGAGCGTGCGCGCGCACGGTCGATCAAGCGGCGCAGGAGTTGTATGCCGGCGTCACCGAGGTGCTGAACCGACACGGTCTGGCCGGCGCGACGGGCAGTCCGGCGTTGCTGATCGAAGTCGACGGCGTGCACAGCTTCGCGCGGCTGCAGGAGCTGCAAACGTTGTTGCGTCGCCACGCCGGGATGCAAGCCGTCGATCTCGATTCGTTTCAACCCGGCGGCCGCGTGGTTTTTCATGCTATTTTCACCGGGCCGGTCGAACAGCTCATCGACGACCTGCAAAAGGCCCGCGATCTTGCGTTTCGCATTAAACTCGTCGGCCAGCACGACAACGTGCTGCAATTTACGTTGGAGTAAACATGAGAGGATTGTTGTGCGCGGTCGTGATTTCCCTGCTGCTCGCCTCGTGCGCGGTTCCGTTGGCGCGCATCAGCGGCGACCGGCCGACGGCGAAGATCTACCTGGCCGTCGAGCCGGCTAACGCCCGCGTGTTCCTTGACGGAATTTATGTCGGCCATGCTTCCTCGTTCTCGGAAGCGGCCGGCGGCATGAAGGTCGTGCTGGGCTATCACGTGTTGCGTTTCGAGGCGGATGCTTATATCACCGAGACGGTGGAGATCGTCGCCGGCGAGGCGCCGTCGCCGATCAAGGTGCAATTGCTCGACAGACCGAGACCATAAATGTCATTTTCGTTTTTACGGGACATCTGGTCGAACAAGTGGGTCAAGCTGCTGGCGTTGCTGGCGACCGTGGCGCTGGCGCTGTACCTGGTGATGCGGCTGCGCAGCATCCTCACCGCGCTCGCGGTGTCGTGGGTGCTGGCCTATATTTGCGACCCGGCGGTCGACCAGCTCGAGAAACGGCGTGTGCCGCGTACGTTGGCGGTGGCGCTATTGACCGTCGCCATTCTGCTCATGCTCGTGCTGGTCATGCTCATCTTGGTGCCGACGATCGGCAATGAATTTTCGCGGTTGAGCAACAATCTGCCGAACTACGCGGACACCATCAGCACGGTGCTGATTCCGGAAATCGAAAGCCGGTTGCGCACGCGGCTGCCGCATTCGGTGGACGACTGGGTCACGCTCATCCAGGCCAACCGCGATACGATCAACCAGATCGCGGCGAAACTGTCGGCGCCGGTGACGCACTTTGTGCAGCGCTCGGTCTCCAGCGTGCTCGGTTTCATCACCGGCCTGCTCACCTTGATCGTGATTCCGGTCGCGTGGTTCTTCTTGCTGCGCGACATCGACCGCCTCAACGCGCGGATGGCCGACCTGATCCCGCCGCGCCGGCGCGAAGGTTTCCTTTCGTTCCTGCGACAGGTCGACGAGATCATGAGCAACTTCCTGCACGGCCAGATCATCGTCGCACTGATCGACGCTTGCCTTTATTCCATCGGCCTGTGGCTGATTCTCGACATTCCGCTCGGGCTGGTCATCGGCATCCTGGCCGGCTTTGCGGCGATCGTGCCTTATCTGGGGCTCTTGTTGGGCATCGTGCCGGCGCTGGTCATGGCCTTTCTGCAATACCAGGATTGGCAGCATCCGCTGGGCGTCATCGCGGTGTTCGGCGTGGCGCAGGCGATTGAAGGCAACCTGATTACGCCGAAGATCGTCGGCAACAAGCTCGGCCTGCATCCGGTGACCGTCATCTTCGCTTTGCTCGTGTGGGCGGAGTTGGGCGGATTTTTGGGCATGATCGTGGCTGTTCCGTTGACCGCGGTGCTGCAGGTGCTTGTGTTGCGTCTGCTCGAACGCTACAAGGCCAGCCCCTTGTTTCAGGGACCGGCTTGAGTCGCCGCACACGCATCCTTCTGATTCTGTTCATCGTCCTGCTGGTTATCTTTTTGAGCGTTGTGGCGTCCATCGAACTCGGTGTTCGCCAGCGCGTCACCGATCGGGTGTACGCCTATCTCGAATCGCGCAAGCAGGAAGCGGCGCCGCTGGTGTTCGCGGGTCGCGGCGAATGGCGCGAACTGCAACCGGGGTTGGATCTGCGCGAACTCACGTTTCGGCGCAAGGGACGCTGGTGGTCGGGTTTTTCGTTGGAGCTGTTGCGCGTCGATCCGCAGCGCTGGGCGTTGCGCATGGTCGTCGTGCCGCCCGACGATCTGCCCGCGATCGATCTGGACGCGCTCGCCGTGCAAACGGGCGCGGTTGCGTTGCTCAACGCCAACTACTTCGAACCCGATTTCAAAGTGATGGGTCTGGTCATCGAAGACAGCAAGCTCATTTTCCCGCTGCGCAAAGAGGGCAACATTCACCACGGTGTTTGGTATCTCAAAGGCGGCGAGTCGTTTCTCGTGCACCGCACCAATTTCATCGCCGAGGGCGTCGAGCAGGCGTTTCAGGCCGGGCCCTGGCTGGTCACCGACGGCGAGGCGGAAACGCATTTCCGCAATGCGCCGCTGGTCGCGCGACGGTCGGCCGTGGCGGTGGACCGCAAAGGGCGCGTGCTGCTGATCGCTTCCGACGCCTTGCTTGGCGGCTTGTCGCTGCCCGAATTGGCCGCGCTGCTGGCGATGCCGGAGAGCAAGGGCGGGGTCGAAGTGTGGCGCGCCATCAATTGCGACGGCGGCACCAGCACGCAGATGCTGCTGCGCCATCCGCAAGCGTCGGTGCGCATTCGCTCGACCATCCACGTGCCGGTGTACCTCGGCGTCTTCCATCAGCCGGCGATTCTTCATTGACAGCTCGCGGCGTTCTCCGGCAAAGTCAGGCGACGTCAACACAGGAACGAAACGATGACCTTGTTGGAAATTGCGCGAATTCGCCGCAGCGTGCGCCGCTTCGAGAATCGACCGGTGGAGCCGGAGAAGATCGAAGCGCTGACGCGCGCGGCTAACCTGGCGCGCCGGGCTTTCGGCGGCGACGATTGCGCGCTGATCATCTTCGACGATCCGGCCGCGACGGAGCGCATCCGGTCCGCCGCCGTCTCGGGCTGGCAGGGCAAAATCAATACGTGGATTTATGTCACGCCGTTCCCGGCGGCGTTGGTGCTGATGGGCAAGCCTGAACAAACGGGCGAGCCGCCGGCCAAGCCGCGCTATCTGGCGCACGCCGCGATGATCATGGAAACGGTGGTGATGGCCGCGGCCGAGATGGGACTCGGCACGGTTTGGATGGCGGGCTTCAATCCGGCGGCGATCTCGCGCGCGCTCAATCTGCCGCCCGACTGGCGGCCGATCATCGTTTCACCCCTTGGTTACCCGACGAGCAAAGGCCGGCTCGAACTTTTTTCGCGCGCGGNNAAGCCGCTCGAAGAAATTTACCAGATTCGCGGAGACCTGCCATGAGCGACGAACCGCTGATCATCACGTCAATACCTACGACCAAGACGGCCGCCTTTGCCGATCAACCGATCTCACGCGAAGACGTTTTGTACCTGCTGCAAACCGCGCGGCTGGCGCCGTCGGCGCGCAACACCCAGATTTGGTATTTCACCGTGCTGACGNNCATCTGGCCGCGGCGTCGGTCGTCATCGCGGCGCAAGGGAAGCCCGGATTTTGGAAAAAGTTTCAACACGAGCAACCGTTTTTGATGATCGACGTCCCCATCGCCATGACGCATCTGTCATTGGCGGCGAACGAGCGAGGCCTCGCGCTGGAATGGGTGTTTGCGCCGCAGGACAAAGATTTCGTCGAGGAACTGGCGCTGAAAGAATCTTATTCCCTCGTGGCGCTGGGCTTCCTCGGTCACGCCGCGGCGGCGGCGCCGCTCCACGAGTTGTCGACGACCGGCGTATTCCGCAACGAGTTTCGTCCGTAGATTACATTGACATGCTGCGTCAACGTGCTAAAAATCGGGGAACTTTGCGCCGTTGGAGGTTCTCATGCCTGAATCGTTAGGCGGTTGGAAGCGAACGCTCTACTGCGGACAACTCCGCGCCGATCACGCGGGCCAAACCGTCACCTTGTTCGGCTGGGTGCAGCGCCGGCGCGACCTCGGCCAATTGATTTTCGTCACGCTGCGCGACCGCGAAGGTCTGGTGCAGGTGATTTTCGATCCGGAAGCCAACAAAGAACCGCACGAAAAAGCCAAGTCGATTCGCCCGGAGTTCGTTCTCGCGGTGCGCGGGCTGGTGCGCCGGCGTCCGGAAGGGCAGGCCAACGCGGCGATGCCGACGGGTGAGGTGGAAGTCGTCGCGCAAGAACTCAAGATTCTCAACGAGGCCGCGACGCCGCCCATCGCGATCGAGGATGACGCGGAGATCAGCGAAGACATTCGCCTGAAGTGGCGCTTCCTCGACCTACGCCGGCCGTCGATGCAGCAGATCATGGTCCTGCGCGACCATACGTACCAGGTCATTCGGCGCTACCTCAGCGAACACGGTTTCATCGACGTCGAAACGCCGGTGCTCACCAAGTCGACGCCCGAAGGCGCGCGCGATTA
>PMZC01000384.1 GCA_003170555.1 Deltaproteobacteria bacterium | reverse complement strand
GAACCTCAGCCGGATTTATTTCATCAAGGCACCTTGATGTACTGTTTCGCGAACCACCTGAAGGAACGCGTGTAAAATCTCAGATGGGTCATCCCGGCACCAGGCAACGGCGATCTCAATAGTTGGCGCAGGCTCGGGTAGCCGCTTGAAAACTACACCGTGGCCGCCCATTTGGGTGACGGACTCCGCAACCAGGGCAACGCCCATTCCGGCAGCCACTAAGTTGAGAATAGTCTGGAGCTGGCTCGCTTCCGCGCCCACGCGAAGGCTGAATCCGGCTCGCCTGCAAAGCCCCGCCACTTGATCATAGAAGCCGGGGGCGAGCTGACGCGGGGGCAACAGAAAGGCCTCTCCCGCCAGATCGCCAAAGGCAATATGCTGTTTCTCGGCGAGCGGATGGTGCTCTGGAAGTGCGACAACTAGCGTTTCTTCCAGGATCGGCTCAAACGAGAGCAGATCGTCACGGACCGGCAACCGCAACAGGCCCGCATGGACTCGCCTTTGGCGCAGGCTTTGGATGAGTTCGGAAGTCTTCATTTCGTGGAGCTCAATTTCCACGCCCGGAAAGCGGTCGCGAAAGACTTTAAGGAAGGCAGGCAACAAGTTATAGGTTGCAGAGCCCAGAAATCCGATGGCCAGTCTCCCGAACTCCCCGCGGCTCGCCCGCCGCGCCACCTCGATGGCGTGATTCAGTTGGGCGAGGGTCACGCGAGCTTCGTCGAGGAAGGCTCGCCCGGGTTCGGTAAGTTGGACGCGCCGTTTTGTGCGGTGTAAGAGCTGAACGCCCAGTTCCTCCTCCAGCCGACGGATTTGCTGGCTCAAGGGCGGTTGGGCCATACCCAGCCTCTGAGCCGCTCGGCCAAAATGTAGCTCTTCTGCAACCGCAACAAAATAGCGCAAATGCCGGAGTTCCACGTGTAATACCTGCAGGGTCTTAATATACCATGACTCACTGCTGTCCGGCTAAAAGTCGAACAGAATCAACTGATTGTCGATGTCGAATAAGTCGCTATCGGAGTTGGACGCCTGGAGTGCCTGTAAAATGGGCGTTTTCTCAAAAAGAGTAACACTGAGAATCTGTAGAACCTGGTAAAGACTAGCTTGCAGGCCCAGTCGCTTGCGCACAATCGCCACCAGCACATAAATCGACACCGCAATCCAGATTTGGGTCTTCACGGCGTTCTCGCTGGTTCCGTAGAAGGCCTTGATTCGCAGATGCTGCTTGATCCATTTGAAGAACAACTCGACCTGCCAGCGGCATCGGTACAGCTGCGCCACGGCCAGGGCGGGCAAGGTGAAACTGTTGGTCAGGAAAACGAAGCGCTTGCCGGTTTGCGCGTCCGTGTAGGTGACGCGACGCAAGGGCTGGGGATAGAGCAGCGAGCTTTTCGGGCCGTCGAGCGAAATGGTTTGATCGCACCGCAGGCCCGTGCACTTGTCCACCGGACGAGACAGTTGGCGCGTGAAATCCAAGGCGCGTTTGCCTCGCACAAGAAAGAAGGCGGCTTCGTCGGCGAAGCGATGAAGACGCGCGAAGTCGATATAGCCACGATCCATGACGTAGTACGCTCCCGGCTCCAAGGGCAACTCATCCAGAAGTCTCACATCGTTCACGTTGCCGGCCGTCACGCGCACAAAACAAGGGATGCCGCCGCGCAGGTCCAGCAGGGTATGTGCTTTCACCGCGGCTTTGTGTCGGCGGAAGCGCGCCCAGGGAAACAACGACAAGCACAGGTCGATGGTCGTGGAGTCGAAAGCGTAGACCGTGTTCGACAACTGGACGCCGAACTCCTCGTGGAGATAAAGCTTCCGCGCGCGGCGAATCAGTGTCTGAGCGAAGTCGGCCCAGATGCGCCAGTCGCGGCGCTCGTTGGCGTCAGCCAAGGTGCTCCTGGCCACCGGGCCGCGAAAACCGGCGTGGTAGAGCTTGGGTCCCAGCGCCGCCAAACAAGTCTCGATATCGCGCAGGCCTTCGCGGCCGGTCAATTGCGCGAACGCCATGGCCAGAAATTGGTCCATGCAGGAGAAGGAGTGCATTCGATGTTCACCCCGATGGCGCGCGACACACTGCCGGAATTCCCGGCGCGGGAGGAAGTCGGTCAACTGAGAAAAGATCGTTCGTCCAGAATTCATCGACCGGCCCCTTTCGGTTGGCAGAGGTGGAAAGACCGGTCCTACGATGATCGCCAATTGAAATCGCGTACAGAGTAAAAAAGAATTATCTGTTTGTTTTACTTGCTGTTTTCAGAGAGGATGACAAAGTTGACCGGACAGTAGTGATGTCGTCCCCTGAATTCGGAATTTTGTGGACCGTGATGACCACGGCGTCAAGGGTAGATGTAGGCAACTTGGGCCGGATGTTGGAACCCTTGCGGATCGGTTAGTCCAGTTTGAGCAACGAGCGTAACCGGGGGTGGCGCAACAGATTTTCGATCCACCATTCGAGGTGACCCACCAGGTCGTGATCGATGATCGGCGGATCGTAGTGGTAGGCCAAAGGCCGCGCCTCACCGTGCGTGACAATGATATCGCCGTAGTCCGGCATGACCCCGATCCAGTGGATCCACGGAGAAAATCGCGTGCGTCCTAACAAGCGGTTGTCTGTGCGACTTCTGATTTCCATCACGCCGGAAAATGACCCCATGAACACCAGTCCACGTTTCAGATCCACTTGAATCGTCCGGACGCCGGCGGGTGCATCGAGGTAGCTAAGAATCTTGTCCCCGCCAATCGGCAGGGTCCCAACGGCCAGCCTGCTTGGGAAGCTAATCAACAGCCGTCCGGCGGTTCGGTCGAGGTAAAGGCCTAGCGCCTGGTACGGCATGGGGATGGTTTTCCGCAGTTTACCATTTTCCCCGGCAAACACGCTGAGTTGTTTGATCTGCAAAACCAATAATTGGTCTAACGCCTCGTCGAACAATATGTCTACAAGCAGGCCAGACTCGATCTCGAAAAAAAATCGGCGCACGGTGGCGCGGCGTTCCAGATCGTAGCCGATCATTTCGCGTTCCCGGGTTAGAATATACAAAATTCCCCTTCGTGAATCATAGGCCATTCGCACCGACGCGGCGTATTTCGAACGGAGGCTTAGTCGCACCTTTTCCACCAATCGGGAGTGGGAAGAGTCAAATTCGAAGATATTCAACTGGCCGGCGATCGAGTCAAACAAGTAGGCTCTTTTCTTCTGAAAATCAAAAACCCCCTCATCCCACTGAAAACCCACATCGGTTTTGTCAGTAAGAACCCACCCTCCGTTCGCCCGGACGAACAGGCAGATCGAGTCGGCGCTGCGCAGGAAAAACTTCCCTTGCTCTCCGGCGAACGGCTCGACCTGGTAGCCTTCGCGCAAGGGTTCGCCGGGTAAAGAAGTAATCGGTACCGTCCGTGGACTTCGCGCTCCCTCGAATTGCGGAAACTCTTGCCGGATCGGCTGTGCATCGACATAGGCCGAAAAGAGGGGCAGCACCATCGCGATGGTCAACCAGGGCCGAAAAAAAAACCATACGCGGGAAGGCAGCCATCCACGTGCGGCGTTCCACCACAGCAAGGGAAACTGGTAGGGATATGGCGACGGAACTAGCAGAAACGGAATACTCCACCAGCGGACCGGCGGTTCGCTTTCGTCGACCGCAAGGTCGGCCAGCGAGATCGCCACTCCGAGGCTCACGACAAGAGCGGTCAGCCAATAAGTTCGCGGAGGGAACACGAAAAAATTCCATAACAGATCGTAGGAGGAAGTAGGACTGCTTCGAGGGCCTTTGCCGTCAGACATTTCCATCCAATTCGCAAAACGACCCGGAATCTCGATCAGCCCCCAAAATAGTACCGCGCCGACCAAGATAGCCAAGACAATCGGGCGCCCTCGGAGCGCAGGCAACAATGGCAGCTTTGTTCCTTTGCGCGGAGAACCAGAAAAAAGGCAGACCAGGATTATCAGGAATGCGGCGACAACCAACAAGAGTAAGATGTCAAGATTGGAAATAACACCGATCAACCTGAAGGGATTCTGCCGTTCGCCCGATTGGACAAGCGCCAGCGATGAATTCAGAAATCCGCGACAAAAACTCCCGAGCCGATAGCAGATCAGCAGCGCCATCGCCACCACGGCGAGAGTTTTGGCCGTCTTGTCGGCCAGCAACCGATTTCTCGCCTCGATCAACCGGCGCGCGAAGGCTGATTGCCGGTTGAGGCGATAGATCTCGCTACCGACGACGCGAGTCGCCAAATAAAATCGATGGCGAACACGACGCAAACGGTGAAACAGTTTCACGCGCGATTCCTCAACACCCGCGTTGTCTTACGGCCGCCGACAAATTCGACGTACCGCGTACTCCGTTTACCACACCCATCAGTCATCAACGCCTGCCCCACGGTGTTGGATAACAGCAGACAACAACCAACAGGTACGAGCAAGCTTGTACGTCGTCAGAACCTTTCGTGCACCTTAGACCCTCGATCAAGATTTGATTCCTGGTCTTTGGTCCTGCGTTCCGCAGGCCAGATTGTAACGCCGTCTTTCTTGCATTGTCATCCGTTTCGTTGCCTCCCTTCGGGCCAGGCTTTCGGCCGCCCGGCCAAACAGCATGTCGGCCGGGGTTACGTTGTTCAACGACTCGTGTACTCGCTGGTGGTTGTAGTATTCCACGAAGCGTTCGATCTTTCGTTCGAGTCCGCCGGCCAGTTCGATAACAAGTAGCTCTCGTTCTCGCGCAACCGATGATTTTTTTTCGTTTGCTCGTCCGAAAAAATCCTTCCCCAAACTTGACGAACCTTTCGGCGGCGTGCTATCAACAACCGGATTCAAGCGGCAGAAATGTATCTGACTTTTTCGTTGGGGTACATTCCTTTTCCGTCAACGGTCTTGACCTGAATTCGAGGAACAACGCATGTTTGATGAACTCGCTCCGGAATACGGGGAGTTGCGCCGGAACGTCAGGCGGTTCAACGAAGAGGTGCTCGACCCGGTGGGTCCGGCGGCCGACGAGCAGGGCAAGTTTCCGCTCGAGGTTTTCCGGCAGGCCGCGAAGCTCGGTTACGTCGGCGCGCATTTGCCCGAGGAGTACGGCGGCGCCGGCGACCTGGTCGCCAAAGCGGTCATCTACGAAGAAAACTGCCGCATCAATTTGGGCTACAACGTGTCCGTCAACGCGTCGGACCTGCTGTTCGCCAACAACGTGGCCAAGTTCGGCACGCCGGAACAAAAACGGCGCTACCTGCCGCCGATCATCGCCGGCGACAAAATCGGCTGCTGGGCGCTGACCGAACCCAACTCCGGCTCCGATGCGCTGTCGATCACCACGCGCTGGGAGCCCGCGGGCGACGGCTTCGTGCTCAACGGCCAAAAGACCTTCATCACCAACGCGCCGATCGCCGACTTCTTCATCGTCATCGCGCGTAAGCCGGGCTCGAAGGGCCTCGAAGGCGGCACGACGTTCATTCTCGAACGCGGCCTGCCTGGGCTGTCCACCGGCGAGCCGATGAAAAAAATGGGCTGCATGGCGTCGCCCACCGGCGAGGTTGTTCTGGAAGACGTCAAAGTCGGCCGCGAGCAGGTGTTGGGCGAAGTTGGCGCCGGCCTCAGGCAAATGTTGAAGTCGCTCGACGTCGAGCGCTGCCTGTCGCCGTTTTCCAGCATCGGCGTATCGATGGCCTGCCTCGAACACTCGGTGCGCTACGCCCACGAGCGAAGCCAGTTCGGCAAACCGATTGCGTCGTACCAATTGATCCAGCAGAAGATTGCGGAAATGGCGATGAACCTGGAAATCATCCGCGCCTATTGCTACCAACTGCTCGAAATGGTGAAGCAGGGCAAGAGCGTCACGCGCCAGGCGGCGATGGCCAAGCTGTTCGCCTCGCGCATGGTGACCAAAACGACCAACGAGGCGCTGCAGATTTTCGGCGGCTACGGCTACATGAAGGAATACCCGATCGAGCATCATCTGCGCGACGCGCGCCTGCTCGAAATCGGCGCCGGCACCAGCGAGATTCAGACGCTCGTGATCGCGCGCGAAGTCTATAAAGAATTGGGCTTCTCGCGGAAATAAACGGGGAGACGAACCATGACGCCTGACAGCACCCCCCACCAACTCCCCCCGTCTTGCGGGGGGAGGGCCGTCGCAGCCGGGTACGACTACTCCCCCTCCGCAATACGGAGGGGTTTGGGGGGAGGTCCTTTTGCGACCTTCACGCGCGCTGAACCGGGAGACGAACCATGAGCCGGAAGATCATCGTCACCGTCGCGTTGACCGGCGGCATGCACACCAAGGCGGCGAATCCGCATCTTCCCGAACAGCCCGACGAAATCGCCGCCGACGCCTACGCCTCGTTCAATGAAGGCGCGGCGATTGCGCACATCCACGCGCGCGACCCGGAAGGGAACATGTCCGGCGATTGCGCGATCTATACGCGCATCCACCAATTGATCCGCGCGAAGTGCGACATCGTGTTGCAAGACACCACCGGCGGCGGCGCCAACCTGACCGTCGAGCAGCGCGTGCAGGCGGCGGTGGACGCTTGCCCGGAAATGGCGTCGCTGAACATGGGCACGCTGGTGCGCACGAAGGCGAAGGGCCAATACCGCAACACCGTCTTTCGCAACACCACCGACGATATCGAAGCGTTCGCCAAGGCGATGCTCGATCGCGGCATCAAGCCCGAGATGGAAGTCTATTCGCACGCGATGTTTCGCGAGGTCGAGAACCTGATCGAGAAAGGGCTGATCAAACCGCCGTACGTCATCAACCTCGTGCTGGGCATGGCGCATCAGGGCGCCGAACCGGCCGACGCCAAGACGCTGCTGTCGCTGATCGACTTCCTGCCGCCGCAAAGCATGTTCAACGTCTGCGCGGTCGGGCCGGCCCAGCTTCCGCTGACCACGATGAGCGCGCTGCTCGGCGGCAACGTCCGCGTCGGCATGGAAGACAACATCTATTATCGCAAAGGCGAACTGGCGCCATCGAACGCGCAACTGGTCGCGCGATCGGTGCGGATTTTGCGTGAACTGAACCTGGAGCCGGCCAGCCCGGACGAAGCGCGAGCGATGCTGGGTCTGGCGGCGGTCTCCGGCGATCAACCAAGGAGCGACCATGCCTGAAGTGGCCATCATTGGGGTGGGGTGCACCAACTTTCGCGGGCGCCATCCCGACAAAACCTACTTCGAGCTCGCGTTCGACGCGGCCAAGGCGGCCTTCGAAGACGCGGGCATCGACAAGGCCGACGTGGGCGCGGCGGTCTACGGCATCTACAACGATTTCTTCCAGCGGCAGTACCAGCCCGACGCGTTCGTCCACGACTATCTCGGCCTGCCGCCGATTCCGGCCGTGCGCGTCAACACGGGCGGCGCGACCGGCGGCTCGGCGCTGCGCATCGGCTATGCGGAGGTCGCGTCGGGGCTGTATGACATCGTGCTGGTGCTCGGCGTGGAGAAGTGCGCCGACTGCTTCGACTACTTCACCAAAAATCCGGTGCCCGAAGTGCTGCGCGCGATTCTCTATACCTCCGACATGACCTACGACAACCCGATCGGCCGCACCGCCGCTTCCGGTTTCGCATTGGCGGTGCTGGCGCACATGCAGAAATACGGCGGCCCGACCGAAGAACAGATGGCCAAGGTTTCGGTGAAGAACCACGGCAACGCGCTGAAGAATCCGCGCGCGCAGTCGGGCATGAAGATCACGGTGGACGACGTGCTCAAGTCGCCGAAGATCGTCGATCCGTTCAAGCGGCTGGACAACTGCCTCTACACCGAAGGCGCCGCGGCGGTGGTGCTGGCTTCGCGGCGCAAGGTCGCCGAGCTGCATCCCAAGAAGCCGCCGATCTGGATCACCGGCCTGGGCGCCGCGCTCGATTGGGCGTTTCCCGGCAACCGCGAGTCGATCGCCGAGTTCCACGGCTGCCGGCTGGCGACGAAAAAATCGTATGACATGGCCGGCATCACCGATCCGCTCGAACAGTTCGACCTCGCCGAGCTGCACGACGCCTTTACCGGCACCGAGTTGATGTCCTACGAAGACTGCATGTTTTGCGAGCCGGGCGAGGGCGGGCGTTTGATCGACGACGGCACGGTGTGGCCCGGCGGCAAGCTGCCGGTGAATTTGTCGGGCGGGTTGATCGGCTGCGGCCACGCGGTCGGCGCCACCGGGCTGATGCAAACGTCGGAGATCGTCTGGCAACTGCGCCACGAAGCCGGCGCGCGACAGGCGCCCAATGCGCGACGCGGACTGGTGCAATCGATCGGCGGCACGCTCTGCGCGTGGACCGTTTCCCTCGTGCTGGAGAGGATGGACTGATGGCTACATCGAAGAAGGATGCGTTCTATCGCTATCACGCGGCCCGGCTGCGGCTGCCGGAAGACAAACTTCGTCCGATCTACGACGACGAGCTCGACGGGAAGAAGAAACCCGACGACCCGTTCGAGGTTCCGGACAAGATGGACGTCTTTTTCAAATATTCCTACGGCGGGCAGTCGCGCTTTTTCCGCGAAATTTTCCACCACGAGCGACTGCTGGGCGCCAAGTGCCCGGCGTGCGGCAAGGTGTACTGTCCGCCGCGCAGCGTTTGCCCGCGCTGCTACGAAAAAACCGAGTGGGTGAATCTGCCGGGCACGGGCAAGGTCGTGGCGTTCACCATTCAACATTACTCGACCTCGGCCTTCGTGAAGAAGGTGCCGTTCCTGGTGGCCTACGTGCAACTGGACGGCGCCGACTTTTTGATGATGGCGAACATCGAGATGGACGACGTGACGAAGGCGAAGCCGGGTATGCCGGTCAAGGTCGCCTATCGTCCGGAGAAGTCCGGCTCGATCACCGACATCTACTTCGAACCTCTTGCCGATTAAGGAGACAAGTCACATGGCCAACGCTTTTTATTCCGCCGAACAGAAGAAATTGCAGGCGACCTACCGCGAAGCCGCGCGCGAGCACATCAGCCCGCTGGTCAAGGAGATCGACGAAACCGATCACGTGCCGCAGGCGCTGGTGAAGAAGCTGGTGCAGCCGCCGTTTTCGCTGCCCGCGCTGTCGGTGCCGAAAAAATTCGGCGGGCTGGAGCTCGACAAAGTGTCGATCGGCATCATCACCGAGGAAATCGGCTACGCCTGCCCGGCGCTGATTCCGTTTCTCGAAATCGGCCAGCTTTACGTGCACGTCATCTTGCTCGGCGGCACGGCCGACCAGCAGAAGCGCTTTCTGACGCGCATCGCGGCCGGCGAGATCGGCTGCTACGCGCTGACCGACGAAGGGCCCGGCTCCGACCCGGCCGGCATGAAGTGCGTCGCCAAAGCGGACGGCAATAGTTTCGTCGTCAACGGGATCAAGCGGCTGATCACCTTCGCCGACATGTCCGACCTGTTCGCGGTGTTCGCCAATGAAGACCCCGCCCTCGGGCCGAAAGGCATCAGCGCGTTCATCGTCGAGAAAGACACGCCGGGGCTGAAGCTCACCAAGCATTGCGCGGCGATGGGCCTCAAGGGCCACCGCGCGTACAACCTCGCGTTCGAAAACATGCGCGTGCCGGCGGACAACCGCATCGGCAAAACCGGCGACGGGCTGCGGCTCGCGCTGAAGGTGCTCAGCAAAACGCGCATCAGCCTGGCGTTCGGCTACGTCGGCCTGGCTCGCGCGGCTTTCGAGGCCGCCGTGTCGTTCGTGAAAGAGCGCGAAGTCGCCGGCAAGAAGCTGGCGGAAAAACAAGCCATTCAGTTTTCGCTGGCCGAGTTGGCGACGCGCATCGACGCCGCCCGCTTGTTGGCGTATCGCGCGGCCGTGATGAGCCACCAGACCGATCAGCACTTCAAGGAAACGTCGATGGCCAAGTTTTACGCCGGCGACACGCTGATCGCCGCGGTCGATCTGGCCAACCGGATTTACGGCGGCTACGGCAGCGACGTCGACTTCCCGGTCGAGCGCTACCTGCGCGACGCCTACACCTGGATCGCCGCGCAAGGCACGAACGAAATTCAGAAGCTGATCATCAGCCGCGAAATTCTGAAGTAGCGAGGAAACGGGCCGTGGATTTTACGTTCAACCAAGAACAGGACATGTTCCAGAACAGCTTCCGCAAGTTTCTCGCGGGCGAGGTCGCGCCGCTGGTCGCCAAGAGCGAAAGCGAACATCGCTTTCCCGTCGCGCTGTTTCCGAAGTTCGGCGAGATGGGTTATCTCGGCATCACCTATCCGGAAAGCCTGGGCGGCATGGACCTGGGCTATCTGACGCTCACCATCTTCGCCGAGGAACTGGGCCGGGTGAATTCCGGTTTCGCGGGCGCGATTCTGGCGCACATGTCGATCGCGACGCTGCCGATCTATCTGGTGGGCAGCGACGAAATCAAAGAGCGTTATCTGGCGCCGGCGATTCGCGGCGAGAAGATCGGCGCGTTCGGCCTGACGGAGCCAGGGGCCGGGTCCGACGCCGCGAGCATCCGCACGCGTGCGACGAAGGTCGACGGCGGTTACGTGCTGAACGGTTCGAAGACGTTCATCACCAACGGGCCGTTCGCCGACTTCGTGACCGTCGCCGCGCAGGCCGCGCCGGAAAAGAAGTACAAGGGCATCACGCTGTTCCTGGTCGAGAAAGGCGCCAAAGGTTTCACGCAGGGCGCGCCGTTCCCGAAGCTGGGCAACCACTCGAGCGAATGCGGCGAACTGGCTTTCGAAGACTGCTTTGTCCCCGACGCCCAGCGGCTCGGCGACGAAGGCGCGGGCTTTCACACGCTGCTCGAAGCGCTGAACGGCGGGCGGATGGTCGTCGGCGCGCGCGCGGTGGGCGTCGCCCAGGCGGCGTTCGACGCGGCGTTGAAGTATTCGCAGGAACGCGAACAGTTCGGCCGGCCGATCTTCCAGTTCCAACTCACGCAGGGCAAGCTCGCGCGGATGCGCATGGAGATCGAAGCCTCGCGGCTGCTCTGCCAGCGGGCGGCGTGGCTGCGCGACAACAAGCAGCCGTGCGCGTTCGAAGCCAGCCTGGCCAAGCTGAAGGCGACCGAAACCTCGGTTTACGTCACCGGCGAAGCGGTGCAGATATTCGGCGGCTACGGCTACATGGAGGAGTACCCGGTCGAGCGCTACTTCCGCGACGCGAAGTCGATGACCATCATCGAAGGCACCAGCGAAATTCAGCAGGTGATCATCGCGCGGCATTTGGCGGGGTGAGGGCGGTATCGAAGTCGACTTCGGAGAAAGAGCGCGTCTTCGCATGATGGGTTTGAACGTGTTTGCCGCCGTGCGGCCCGCCCCGTTAGGGGCGAAGGTTATTAGCCCACGGCGCAGCCGTGGGGACGAAGCGTCCCAAAAAACAAAGCCCCCGAACGGGGGGCGCAGGATGTAGGAAAAAACGCCGATCCACATCCGACGCCCCGCTCCGGGGGCTTGGTATTATTATAACCGGAACGTACCCAGGGTTGAAACCCTGGGCTAATAACCTTCACCCGCTCCGCGGGTTTTCGCTGCCACCACGTGCTTCGTCAACCGCGTTAACAATCGCGCGCATGTGAAACCGCTCCGTCATTTCGCCTTGCGCATCATCATCACCGTGCGTTTGCCCTTTTGCACGACTTCGCCGTTTTGGTTGAAAACCTCCGCCGCGATGATGACGATGCCGCGATCGGGTTTCGACGTTTCGCGCTTCTCGGCGATGGTCTGTACGCCGTGAATCGTGTCGCCGATGAACACCGGTTTCAGAAAATTCCATTCGAGGCCGAGGAACGCGATGAGCGTGCCTTCGAAAATCCCCAGCGCCTGGCTGAGGCCGGTGGCGATCGACAGCACCGCCATCCCGTGCGCGATGCGGCGGCCGAAGGGCGTCGTGCGCGCGAACGCCTCGTCCATGTGAATCGGGTTGAAGTCGCCGGAGAAGGCGGCGAAGTTCACGATGTCCGCCTCGGTGACGGTGCGGCCTTTCGTGGTGAACGATTCGCCGATCTCAAAGTCTTCGAAATACCGCGCCGGCATTTCTCCTCCGCTTTTTTCACCGCAGAGGTCGCGGAGATTCGCGGAGAAGAAAAAGACTCTCTGCGTTCCTCCGCGTCCTCCGCGGTGATTCCCGTTAGCGACGTTCCCGCGCTACTTCCACTGCGGTTCGCGCTCGACGATGGTCGACATGCCCATGCCGCCGCCGACGCACAGCGTGGCGAGGCCGTATTTCACCTGCCGCCGCCGCATCTCGTGCATGAGCATGATCATCAGGCGCGTCCCGGTCATGCCGAACGGGTGGCCCAGCGCGATCGCGCCGCCGTTGACGTTCACCTTCTCGCGCGGCACGCCCAGTTTGTCGATGAAGTACAGGCACTGCACCGCGAAGGCCTCGTTGAGTTCGACCAGGTCGATGTCGCCGATCTTCAGGCCCGCGCGCTTGAGGGCTTTTTCCGTCGCGGGAACCGGGCCGATACCCATCTCCCACGGATTCACGCCGGCCGTCGCCATGCCGCGAATCTTGACGAAGGGCATCAGGCCGAGTTGCTCCGCCTTTTTCCGCGTCATCATCAGCACGGCCGCCGCGCCGTCATTGAGCGGGCAGGAGTTGCCGGCCGTGATGTAAATCTCTTTGTGCCCTTCGGTGATCGTGTTCGTCGCCGGCGGCAGCGAGGCCATCTTCTCTATGGTCGAGCCGCGCCGCGGGCATTCGTCGGTATCGAACAGCCCCTCGGTTCCGTCGGCCCGCGTCACGGGCACCGGCACGATCTGATCCTTGAAGCGGCCGGCGTCGATCGCGGCGATCGTCTTGTCCTGGCTTTCCTTGGCGTACTGATCCATCGGCGGCCGCGTGTAGCCGTAATGCTCGGCCACGTACTGCGCGGTCTGCGTCATGGTCAGGGCCATCGGCTTGCCCTTCATATAATCGAAGTACTTCGCGTTCATCGAGCGTTCGGGATGAACCCCGCCCATCGGGATAAACGACATCGACTCGGCGCCGCCGGCGATGATCACCTCGCCGTTGCCGGTGGCCAGGGCCATCGCGCCGCTGTTGATCGCTTCGAGGGACGAAGCGCAGAAGCGGTTGATGGTCACGCCGCTCACGCTTTCGGGCAGCTCGGCCATCAGCCAGGCCTGGCGCGCCATATTCATGCCGGCTTCGGCCTCGGGAAAGCCGCAGCCCCAGCGGACGTCCTCGACCATCGCGGGATCGATGCCGGTGCGCTTGATCAGCTCCTTGAGCACCAGCGCCGACAGGTCATCCGGGCGCATCTTGACCAACGTCCCCTTCATCGCGCGGCCGATCGGCGTCCTTACTCCTCCGACGATGACGACTTCTTGCATCTTTCTTCCCCCTTGGTAAGAGATCGAGTTGAGTTCGTCCTGATCACCAGAAAAATCGCTAGATGTCTTCAAAACGGCCGGTAGTGTACCAGCGGCTTTTGGCCGACGCCAGCCGAGGCGCGCCGGTTTACGAAACGAGATACGCCGCCAGACCGGCCAGCACCAGCCAATAGAGAAAGATCATTGAGCGCGTGGCTCGGCCCGGAATCAGAATGCCGAGCGGGATGTGCACGCGGATTTCCCACACCGCTCCGCCGCTCGCCGCGAGAAGCGTAATCAGAATCTTGGTCCACGGCCCGGGAAGACGGCCGAGAATCAGGCAGAGCACGGCAGTCAGAAAAAGCCAACCGACGCCCATCGAAACCGGATAGCCGAAAACGCGCCAGGCGCCGCCGAAAGTCCAGATGTTCGTGCGAATGGCGTAGAGGGAAAAAGCGAAATCGAGCACCGCGATGAGCAAGCCGACGAGCAACGCGCGATGCAAGATGGTCGCGGACGGATGGACCAGCCAGATCGTCACCACCAGCAAGGCGAACGCGAAGATCATGAGCGAGAGCGTGGCCGTTCGCGCCGAGCGACGGCGGCCGGCATCTTGCTTACTCATATTTGAGCGCGTCGTGGAGCGTCAGCCGCGCGGCCACGCGCGCGGGAATCACGCCGGCGAGCAGCCCCACGAAAATCGCGGCGCCGAGCAGCGGCAGCAGATGCGACCACGAAAAGGTCAGGGGCATCGCCCAGCCGACGAAAAGCAGCGTGACGCGGCCGAGCTGCACCTTGCCCAGGCTGAAGCCGGCGACGACGGAAATCAGCGTGCCGGAAATCGCGAGCAGGCCGGCCTGGAACAGGAAGATGCGCGCGACCTGGCTCCGCGTGGCGCCGATCGAGCGAATCACCGCGATCTCGCGTGTGCGGTCGACCACCGTGGCGAGCAGGTTGTTGATGATCCCCATGAAGG
>PMZC01000031.1 GCA_003170555.1 Deltaproteobacteria bacterium | reverse complement strand
CAACCCGCCGCGTCCGGTCGCCGGCGGCGCTTGACAGGCGCATCAGGGCTGTGTATAAACTCACAAATCGGGTGAATAATTATGCAACACCGGACGGAGGTCAAATCGCGCCGATGAAAACCAGGCGCATCAGGTTGGATCGCATTTCCTCGGCGACGCGCCACGCGGGGCTGACCTTCGACGTGACCGTCGGCGACGAGCTCATCGCGCGCGAGGGCTACGTGGTCGCGGTGCGGATTCTCAACAACAAGTACGTCTACAACACGGTCGAGGACACCACCGGCCGGATGTTGTCGCTGCGGCGCGACGATCTGCTGGCCGGCGTGCTCGGTTCGCGGCGCGCGTTGCGCGGCTACGCGGGCGAGGCGCCCAAGAGCCTGGCGGTCGGCGACACGATCCACGTGCTGAACCTCGGCGGCGTGCTCGGCGTCTGCACCACGGCCAATCCCGAACTCGGGCCGCCGTTCGACGCCGAGGTGCTCGGCGCGGTGCTGACCTTCCCGCGCTTCGGCGACCGCGTGGGTTCGCCGGCGCACATCATGAACGGCGCGATCCCGCGCAGCGACAAGCTGGACTGCCGCGCGCCGGTCGTCTACGTCGCGGGCACGTGCATGAATAGCGGCAAGACGCTCGCGGCGACGGAGATCATTCGCCATCTGACGAAGCAGGGCGTACGCGCGGCGGCGTGCAAGCTGACCGGCGTCAGCCTAATGCGCGACACGCTCGGCATGCAGGACGCCGGCGCGTTCGCCGTGGCCAGTTTCGACGACGCGGGCGTGGCGACGACGCACGACGTCGAGGTCGTGACCGTGGCCAAGGGCCTGCTGAATCATCTCGCGCACCGCGAGCCCGATGTGATCGTCGCGGAATTGGGCGACGGCATTCTGGGCGAGTACGGCGTGGCGCAGATCCTCGCCGATCGCGAGCTGATGGCCGCGGCGTGCTGTCACGTGGTCTGCGCGCCGGACCCCGTGGCTGCGTTCGGCGCCCACCATTTTTATACGCAGCGTTTTCATCTGCCGATTCACGTTTTTTCCGGACCGGTGACCGACAACTCGGTCGGCGGCGATTACCTGCGCGGCGTGCTCGGCGTGCCGGCGTTCAATGCGCGGCACGACATCGCCGGTCTCGCCGAAGTGGTGCGCCAATGCATCGACGCCGGAAAGGCGCTGGCATGAGCGACGGCAAGCTGCACGCGGGCGTGATCGGCGCGGCGGGGATGATCGGCGGCGAGCTGCTGCGGCTGCTGGCGCTGCATCCGCGCGTCGGGAAGATCACCGCGGTTTCGAAAAGCAACGCGGGTCGCGCGGCGCACGAAGCGCACAAGGCGCTGCTGCATCTGCCGCCGATCGAATTCGTGGACCTCGCCGCCGAGGATTTGGCGCAGCAGGCGGACGTCGTTTTCTGCACGATGGCGCACGGCGACAGCCAGAAGATCATGCCCGCGCTCATCGCGAGCGAGGTGCGTTGCGTCATCGACCTCGGCGCCGATTTTCGCCTTCGCGACGCCCAGGCGTTCGCGGCGTATTACGGTCCGCACACGCAGCCGGCTTTGCTGTCGCAGTTTGTGTACGGCCTGCCCGAAGTTTTCGCGGCGCGGATTCGCGGCGCGCGGTTGGTGGCGAATCCGGGTTGCTTCGCGACGGCCGCACAACTTCTGTTGCTGCCGCTGGCGGCCGCGCGGTTGCTGCCGGATACGACGGCGGTGTTCGCGGTGACCGGCTCGTCGGGCGCGGGCGTCACGCCGAAGCCGTCGACGCACCATCCGTTTCGCGCCAACAATTTGTTCGCCTACAAGATGCTGGCCCATCAGCACGAAGCGGAGATCGATCAGACGTTGTCCGATGTCGCCGCGCAAGCCGCGCGCGTGCGGTTGCTGTCGCACTCCGGGCCGTTCGTGCGCGGCATTCACGCAACCGCGTATCTGCGCGATGCGGCGCTGGCCGCGCTCGACCTGCCGCGGATGTATCGCGATTTCTATCGCGCGAGTCCGTTCGTGTTGGTGCTCGATCGCCCGCCGGAAATCGGCGAAGTCGCCGGCACGAACTTCGCGCACGTGCACGTGGTTCAGCGCGGCGACGAGGTCGAGCTGTTGCTGACGCTCGACAATCTCATCAAGGGCGGCGCCGGCCAGGCGATCCAGAACATGAACCTCGCGTTCGGCTTTCCGGAAACGGCGGGGCTCGAATACCCGGGGGCGTTTCCGTGCTGACCCGCTTGCCCGAACTGCCGGTGTACAACGTCTATCCGGTCACGATTGTGTCCGGCCGGGGCGCGTTGGTTTACGACGGAGCGGGCAACGAGTACCTCGACATGTACGGCGGTCACGCGGTCACGGTGACCGGACATTGCCACCCGCGCGTGGTCGAGGCGATCGGCGAGCAGGCGCGGTCGCTGATTTTTTATTCGAACGCCTTTGACGTGCCGCACCGCCGCGCGCTTTGCGAGAAACTGATCGAGCTGACCGGCGGCCATTTCGCCGGCGCGTTTCTCGTCAACAGCGGCGCCGAGGCGAACGAAGCCGCGCTGACCATGGCCCGCCTCGTGACGCGCCGGAAGAAGATCGCGTCGGTGACCGGCGGCTTTCACGGCCGCAGCCTGCTGACGCTTTCGCTTTCGGGGCTCGACAAATATCGCGCGCGAACCGCAGTCGACGGCGCGCCGCTATTCCCGCACGGCGTGATCCTGCCGCGCAACGATGTCGAGACGGCGCGGGTGGTGCTCGATGCGTCTTTCGCCGCGATCATCGTCGAACCGGTGCAGGGCCTGGCCGGCTGCGTGCCGCTCGACGCGGACTATCTGCGAGCGCTGCGTGAAATATGCGACCGCGTCGGCGCGCTGCTCGTGTTCGACGAAGTGCAATGCGGCATGGGTCGCACCGGCGCGTTTCTCGCCGGCGAGCAGGCGGGCGTGTGGCCGGACGTGGCGACGCTCGCCAAAGGGCTCGGCGGCGGATTTCCCATCGGCGCGGCGTTGGCGACCGCGCGCGTCGCGGAAGCGCTGAAGGCCGGCGATCTGGGCACGACCTTCGGCGGCGGGCCGCTGGCCTGCGCGGCGGCGTGCGCCAATCTCGGCGCGCTGCACGATGAGGGCATGATCGCCAACGCGGCCGAGTTGGGCGCCTATCTCGCCGCGAAGATGGCGGCGATTCCCGGCGTCGTGCGCGTGCAAGGCCGCGGCCTGCTCCTGGGCGCGGTGCTCGATCGCCAGGCGTCCGACGCGGCCGAGCAATTGCTGCAACAAGAACGAATCATTGTCGGCACCAGCGCCGTTCCTGAAGTGCTGCGCATCATGCCGCCGCTGAATCTCCGGCGCGACGAAGCCGACCGTTTTCTCGCGGGCCTCACCGCGGTGCTGGCGAAAGGAAAAGAATGAACGGGAAGATCCAGTTGATTCGGCGCATCTCGCCCTACATTCATTTGTACCTGGATAAAACGTTCGTCGTGAAAATCGGCGGCGCGGTCGCGGCCAATCCGAAAGCGTTGGACGCGATCGTCGAACAATGCCGCATTCTGACCGAGCTGGGCATCCACCTCGTGCTGGTGCACGGCGGCGGGCCGCAAATCTCGGAGTGGTCGCGGCGCCTCGGCGTCGAACCGACGATCATCGGCGGACGGCGCGTGACCGACGACCTTTCGCTGGAAGTGGTCAAGATGGTGCTCGCGGGCAAGTTGAACGTCGACCTCGTTTCCGCGCTGCTGCGCGGCCATGCGCGGCCGGTCGGGCTGACCGGGATGGACGCGGGCATGGTCGTCGCGCGCGAGCGGCCGCCGGTCGTCGTGCGCGAAAACGGCATTGAGCGCACGGTCGATTTCGGCCACGTCGGCGATATTCAATTCGTCCGCCGCGAGGTGCTGGATGATCTGCTCGCCAAAAAATATATCCCGGTGATCGGCTGTCTCGCCGCGGACGAAACGGGCCGGCCGCTCAACGTCAACGCCGACATCTTCGCCGAGTCGATCGCCGTCGCGTGCGAGGCCGAGAAGCTGATCTTCCTCACCGACCAGCCGGGCATTTTGCGCGAACAGGGCGACCCGTCGACGCTGGTGCATTTCGCCGATGGGGGCGACGTGCAGGGGCTGATCGACTCCGGCTGTCTGGTCGGCGGCATGAAGCTCAAGGCCGAAGCCTGCGTGCGCGCGGCGGCCGGCGGCGTCAAACGCACGCACATCATCGACGGCGCGGCGACCGATTCGCTGCTCACCGAAATCTTCACCGGCGAAGGCTGCGGGACGATGATCGTGAGCGAAAAGGAAAAAAAGGTTTACCAGGAGACCGAGCTTGGCTGACGCCTTGGATTTATTGGCGCGGCTCGTGGCCGTGCGCGGCGTGACCGGCGACGAGGCCGGCATCGTCGCGGCCGCGGCGGAGGTCTGCCGGGAGGTCGGTCTTGCGGTCGAGACGGGACCCGACGGCCTCGTGCTTCGCGCCGGCGCGCCGTCGCCCGAACCGGCGCTCTGCTTCTGCTCGCACCTCGACACCGTGCCGGCCGGCGAGGGGTGGACCGTTCCGCCGCACGAAGGCTTTCGCCGCCACGAGTTCGTTTACGGCCGCGGCGCGGTCGACGCGCGCGCATCGTGCGTGGCGATCATCCTGACCGTCGCGCACTTCGCGGCGCATCCGCCGGCGCACGGCGTCGTCGTCGGCCTGCTATCGGTGGGCGAAGAGGGCGACGATTCGTCGCTGCCGCGGCTGCTCGCGCAAATCCCGACGCCCGCGGCGGCGGTGGTCGGCGAGCCCACGCGCATGGACCTCGCGAATCGGCAGCGCGGCCTGCTGGTGCTTGCAATCGAATCGACCGGCGTACAGGGACACGCGGCGCGCGCCGTCGGGCCGAACGCCATCTGGGAACTGGCGCGCGATCTGTCGGCGATCCAGCGGCTGACCTTCGCGCGCGTGCATCCGGCGCTCGGCGCCATTCGCTTAACGCCGACGCGCGTGACGTCCGGCGTGGCCGATAACGTCGCACCGCCCGTGGCGCGCGCGCTGCTCGATGTGCGCACCACCCCGGCCTATACGAACGACGAGCTCGTCGCGACGATCCGCGAGGCGGTGGCGTCGCACGTGCGCGTGGTCTCCGATACCTGGCGGCCGTGCGAAATCGACGAGAAGCAGCCGCTGCTCGCCTGCGCGCGCGAGGCGTTGCCCGACGCCGCGGTGTTCGCTTCGGACGCCGCCAGCGATTGGGTGTTTCTGGCGCGGGCGGGAATTCCGGCGCTCAAACTCGGGCCGGGCGATCCGCAGTATTCGCACGCGCCCAACGAGCGCATCGCGCGACACGAACTCGAGGCGGGGGTGGCGGGTTACCTTCGTCTGGCCCAAACGTGGCTGGCCGGGCGCGGGGAAAAAGGGGGAGTCGATGGCTGACCTCATGTTGCGCCGCAAGCTGATTCTCGAATGGATCGCCGCGCGGCCGATCGCGACGCAAGCGGAACTGGTCGGCTTGCTGAAAAAAAGGGGCGTCAGTTGCACGCAGGCGTCGGTGTCGCGCGACATCGCGGAGCTCGGCCTGGTCAAGTCGGCCGGCCATTACACGCTGCCGCCCGCGCCGCCGGATGGCCCGCATCTCGACGCGCAGATGGCGCGCCGCATTCGTCGTGTGCGCGCGGCGGGCGACAGCCTGGTGGTGGTGCAAACCCACGCCGGCGAGGCGAGCCTGGTCGCCATCGCGATCGACAACGAGGCATGGCCCTGCGTGGTCGGCACCGTCGCCGGCGACGACACGGTGTTCATCGCGTGCGACGGTTCGTCCGACCAAAGAAAAACCGTCAAACGTCTGCTGGCGATCCTGCGCGAAACCGCCGGCGCGTAAACGAAAGGTGGAAGCGACGATGAATCACGCCAAACCGAAAAAGGTGGTGCTGGCTTACTCGGGCGGCCTGGATACGTCGATCATCATGCATTGGCTGAAGGCGCAGTACGGGTGCGCGGTCATCGCGTACACGGCCGACGTCGGCCAGGGCGGCGAGGAGCTCGACGGCCTGCGCGAACGCGCGCTCGCGTCGGGCGCGGATGCGTACTATTGCGACGACCTGAAAGAAGAGTTCTGCAAAGACTACCTCTTTCCGATGATGCAGGCCGGCGCATTGTACGAAGGGCGCTACTACCTGGGCACGAGCATCGCGCGGCCGCTGATCGCCAAGCACATGATGGAGGTCGTCGAACGCGAAGGCGCCGACGCGGTCGCCCACGGCTGCACCGGCAAGGGCAACGACCAGGTCCGTTTCGAGCTGACGTTCAAGGCGTTCAACCCGAAGATCCGCGTCATCGCGCCGTGGCGCCGGTGGGACATTCGCAGCCGCGAAGACGCGATCGCGTACGCGCGCCGATACGGCATCGCGCTGAAGATCGACGAGAAAAAGATTTACAGCCACGACCGCAACCTCTGGCACTTGTCCAGCGAGGGCGGCGAACTGGAAGACCCGTGGTCCTCGCCGCCGGAGCACGTTTACGAAATGACCCGCGCGCCGTGGGACGCGGAGGATCGGCCGCTCGACCTCGTGCTCGGTTTCGGGCGCGGCGCGCCGCAGACGCTCGACGGCGCGGCGCTGTCGCCGGCGACGCTGCTGGCGCGGCTCAACGACCTGGGCGCGCGGCACGGCGTCGGGCGCGTCGATATGGTGGAGAACCGCCTGGTCGGCATGAAGTCGCGCGGCGTGTACGAAACGCCGGGCGGCACGATTCTCTACGCGGCGCACCACGAGCTCGAGAGTCTGGTGCTCGACGCCGAGACGATGCACTTCAAGGAACAGCTCGCGCCCAAGTATGCCGAACTGGTTTACAACGGCCGCTGGTTCACGCCGCTGCGCGAGGCGCTCGACGCCTTCGTCGCCGAAACCGAGCACAACGTCACCGGCGAGGTGCGGCTGCGGCTGTACAAGGGCGGCGTCCACGTGATGGGGCGGCGTTCGCCCTATTCGCTTTACCGCGAAGATTTCGCTACCTTCGGGCAGGATGACGTGTATGATCAGAGCGACGCGGAAGGGTTCATCAATTTGTTCGGCCTGCCGATCAAGGTCCGCACTTTGATCGAGATGGAAGGCGGCGAATCGCTGGCGGGCTATCGCGCGCCGAACTATTCGAAGTTCAAACGGGACTGACCCATGACGCTCTACCAGGGACGCATCGCGACCAAGCACAGCGGGCTGATGGACGAAATCAACCGCTCGCTGCCGGTCGACATCCGCCTGCTGCCCTATGACGTGCTGACCAACAAAGCATGGTGCGACGAATTGCATCGCCTGGGCATTCTCAACGCGGATGAACGCCGGTCGATCTTCGCCGCGCTCGACGACGTGGCCCGGCTGGCGCGCGAAGGCGCATTCGAAAAGCTGCCGGACGATGAAGACGTGCACACGCTGGTCGAGCGCCTGGTGACCGAGCGAGCCGACGAGGCGGGCGCGAAGATTCACACCGGCCGCAGCCGCAACGACCAGGTGGTCTGCGATCTGCGCATGTACGCGTGCGACCGAACGGCGGAGTTGTCGGAGCTGGTCATTCGTTTGATTCAGACGCTGCAGAAGCTGGGCGCCGAGCACGCGGAGACCTTGCTGGCGGGCGAAACGCATTTGCAGCCGGCGCAGGTCATCACCCTCGGCCATTTTCTGCTTTCGCTGGGCTTCGCGCTCGCCCGCGATCTCGGCCGGCTGCGCGATAGCTTCGCCCGCGCCAATCTCTGCCCGCTGGGCGCCGGGGCGCTGGCCGGCTCCGGGTTTCCGGTCGACCGCCGGCGGCTCGCCGAGGCGCTGGGCTTCGACGGCGTGTGCGGCAACACCCTCGACGCGGTGAGCGACCGCGATTTCGTGCAGGAGATCGTCTTCGCCTGCGCGACGATCTGCCTGCACCTGTCGCGCTGCGCCGAGCAGTTCGTCATTTGGTCCAACCCCGCGTTCGGTTACGTGCGCTTCGCCGACGATTGGTCGACCGGCTCGTCGATGATGCCGCAGAAGCGCAATCCCGACGCGATGGAGTTGATTCGCGCCAAAGCGGCGCGCGTGGTCGGCGATGCGACGAGCCTGTCCGCGCTGATCAAAGGTTTGCCGCTCTCCTACGTGAAAGATTTGCAGGAAGACAAGCCTCCGTTTTTCGATGCGCTGGATTCCACGAGCCTCTGCCTGCGCGTGTTCGACGCGGCGCTCGCTTCGGCCCGGTTCGACGCGGCGCGCATGAAGGATGCGTTGACCGGCGATCTGCTGGCGACCGATCTGGCCGATCTGCTGGTCGAAGCCGGCCTGCCGTTCCGCGTCGCGCACGAAAAGGTCGGACGGCTGGTGAGCGGCCTGGAACAGCAATCGCGGAGTCTGTCGAATGTCGGCCCGGAAGAACTGCGGCGGCAGTTTTCGGAACTGCGCGAGAAGCGGCTGCCGCTGAACTTCGCCGACGCTCCGGCGCGGCGTCGCGTCACCGGCGGCGCCGACCCCGCGCGCATCGCGGAGCAGATCGAGATGCTCAATAGCGTGATCGCCGAAAAGTCGCTGCGCCGGCGCTTGACCGAGTAAATCGCGCGCCAATCCCGTCTATCATCGGCGACGAATCAGCGGAGTGTTGACAAGGTAACAGGCGCCTTGTATAGAATCCAGACAAACAGCGCGCGCAACCGAGTCGAATCAGATGGGGTTTCTCTACGTGATACGACGGAAGTTCTCGATATCGGCGACGATTCACCACACCGGCTTTTAGAAATTTGGCTAGGCGAAGGCCGCCGCTGAGGTTGGCATGATCGACCAGAAATTGTTGCAGGAATTACAACTACGCTTGGCTCGCGGCGAAATTACGCAGGACCAGTATCTGCAAATCATCGCCACGTTGGAGTCGACTTCGATACCGCCTGGCGGGCGTCCGGTCGCGCCGACGGTTGTCGTACCCAGCGCGCCGCCGCAGGCCCCGCCGGCGACTCCGTATCGGCCCGCCGGGGGCTATGGCGCCCAATCGACGTTGAGGCCGCCGCCGATCACCGCCCCAGCCATCGCGCGCCCGGCGCCGGGCGTCGGCAAGCCGGCCCGCCGCATGTTGTGGCTGGCGGTCGGGGTTTGCTCGTTCATCGTGGNNGGGCCTGGTGGTCAACAGCCGCAATTCGAAAAATGCACCGGCGACCGCCACGTCGACCGCGACGCCGGCCGTCACGCCGGTGGTTGCGACGCCCGCCCCGCTTGCGCCCACGCCGGCGCCGCCGGCGGCGGTTCCGCCGGGCATGGTGACGCTGCAAGCCGGCACGTTCTGGCTGGGTTGCGCGGACGGGGTCGACACGCAATGTGACGCCAACGAAAAGCCGGGACATGAAATCCAGGTAAAGTTATTTTCCATGATGACCCGGGAGGTGACCGTCGCCGAGTATGAGAAATGTGTCACGGTGGGAGTTTGCACTAGACCGCGCAGCCACAAAGACCGGCGCTGCAATTGGGGAGCAAACAACCGGGAGCAACACCCGATGAACTGCGTGTCGCTGGCTGACGCGCAGGCCTATTGCCATTGGCGGGGAGGGCGCCTGCCGACCACCATCGAGTGGGAACGAGCCGCGCGCGGCGCCGACAAGCGCATCTATCCGTGGGGCAACAACCCGGCGACGTGCTCCCTGGCCGTCATCGACGATTGCCACAGCAGCGGCACGCTGCCGGTGGGCAGCCGGCCGTCCGGCGCGACGCCCGAAGGGCTGCTCGACATGGCGGGCAACGTCTACGAGTGGACGCAAGAAGGCGAGGCGCGGGGCGGTGGTTGGGCGTCCGGGGCGACCAAAGTCCGCGCATCCAGGCGGGTCACGACCGTGAAACGAGACGCAGCGGAGGCCGACCTGGGATTCCGTTGCGCGGCCGGACTCTGAACGGGGGATCCAATGAAGCGCACGTCGATTGTTGTGGTGGTTCTTCTTTTCATAGGCGTGGCGGCCATCGCGCTGCTGGTGAAGCCGCAACCGACGGGGGCGATCGATTCGACGATGGACACGCCCTCCCATCAAGGACGGGGACATCACCGCCAGACGGAGCGATTGACGGTCGACCGCTCGGGGCTCATCGCCGTCGTCCGCGTCCCGGCGGGCAAATTCATGATGGGTTCCCCGGCCGATGAACCGGGTCACGAAACCGGGGAAGACCAGCATTCCGTGACCATCGCCAAGAGCTTCTGGATCGGTTTGTCGGAAGTCACGCAAACCCAATGGCAGCACGTGATGGGCGAGAACCCCAGCGCGTTCAAGACGTGCGGCGATGATTGTCCGGTGGAATATGTCAATTTTTTCAATGTGATTAGCTTTTGCAACAAGCTTTCACAGGCCGAGCACTTGACCCCCTGCTATCGGCAGGATGGGCAGCGCTGGATGTGGGACAAGAGTTGCACGGGCTATCGTCTGCCGACCGATGAGGAATGGGAATATGCCGCGCGGGCCGGCGCGAAAATCGCATTCCCCAACGGCGGCATCACCCAGAAATCCGATCGCTGCACCGAGGAGCCGCATCTGTTGGCCATCGGGTGGTACTGCTGGAACTCCGCGTACGTAGGCGGCCAGGGCGCGGACCTGAGCCCGATCGGCGGCCCGGCCGCGGCGGGAACGCATCCGGTCGCCAAAAAGAAGGCCAACGATTGGGGCCTTTTTGACGCCAACGGCAACGTGTGGGAATGGGTGTGGGACGACGCCGGCGCGCCGCCGGAAGAAGTCCCCCGCTCGACCGGCATTCGCACTTACGCCTGGGTGCGCGGCGGCAGTTGGTCCGATACCGCCGCGGCGTGCCGCCTGGCGAAACGGATGCACATCTTGGGCGACGAGCCCCATTCGAACGTCGGTTTTCGCGTGATCCGTGGCGCCGCGGGAGTGAGCCCATCGACGCCCCCGACGACGCCGACGCCGTTCGTCTCGATTCCGCCGCCCGACATGGTCGCCATCCCCGGCGGCAATTTCGTGATGGGCTGCACGCCCGGCGTCGAACCCGATTGCTCCAACGACGAATTGCCGCCGCACCGGGTGACGGTCAGCGCCTTCTGGGCGGATATCCATGAGATCACGGTCTCGGACTACGGCCGATGCGTGCAGGCCGGCGCGTGCGCTCCGCCGATGACCCACGCCGAAGGCTTCGCCGACAATATTTTCAACTGGGGCCGGCCGGATCGCGCCGCCTATCCGGTCAACGGCGTCGACTGGGAAAGCGCCCGCCGTTATTGCGCCTGGGTCGGCAGGAGATTGCCGACCGAAGCGGAGTTCGAATTCGCGCTGCGCGGCGGCAACAACGAAACCGGCGTCACCTTCCCCTGGGGCAACGCGACTTTGCCGTCGCCGATGTACGGCAATTACGGCGATGAAGCCGCCGGCCGCATGTTCAACGGCTGGACCATTTTCAACGGCTACGATGACGGGTACGCCACCACGTCGCCCGTTTGCGCCTTTCAGCGGAATCCCTACGGCCTGTGCGACATCAGCGGAAATTGCTGGGAATGGTGCTCGGATTGGTACGCCGCCGACTACTACCAGAATTCGCCGCCGAACAATCCGCCGGGCCCGCCATCGGGCCAATCGCACGTGTGGCGCGGCGGCGGCTGGGATTCGAAGCCTCGCGGCGCGCGGGTGTACACCAGAATGTCCGGTTCGCCCGGCTGGGGGTCGATCGGCTTCCGTTGCGTAAAAGACGCGCCCTCCGGCGGCGCCCACTGAGACGGTCCGCGCCGGGCCGCCGCCTGATCGAGACCGCGAAAAAGATTCTTTACTAAACAGATAATCACTATTTTCTGCCAATCGGGCCGCACTTTTTCGCCGGGTTGGCGTCATCGGGAAACCGAACGGGTTTCCAAGGCAACTTAGCGATATTTCCATCAATTTTTTCCATCAAACGCCCGTGCTCGGCGCCTGACTATTGACAAGAAATCGGCCGGCCTGTATAAAGACACTCTTGTGGCCGTAATACAACTTTGTCGTGGCGAAAATCCTTTCTTATTGAGGGGTTAATGGATTATTCCAGGCTCCATTCCATTCGCTGGTGGAACAAAGAGAGAATCGAAAACGCGGCGGTCATGGTGGCCGGGGTGGGCGCGGTCGGCAACGAAGTGGTCAAGCTGCTGGCCCTGATCGGGATCGGTCGCGTTTTTTTGGTCGATCTGGACACGATCGAAGCATCGAACCTCACCCGGAGCGTACTTTTTACGCAAGCCGACATCGGCCGGAAAAAAGTCGAGGTCGCGGCGGACAAAATCCGGCAAATCAATCCGGACGTGAAGACCGCCGTCTTCCCTGAAGATATCATCTGGCTCGGGCTGGGCGCGCTGAGCCGGTTCGACGTGATCTTCTGCTGTTTCGACGGCTATCTGCCTCGCTTTCATTTGAACCATCACCTGCAATACCTGGGCGTGCCGTGGGTCGACGGCGGTATGAACGCGCGGCGCGAGTTGAACGGGCAGATCGTCAGCTACCAGCCGTCGGCCGGCGCGCCGTGTTTCGAATGCCACCGCTCGGACAAGGTCAAGGTCGAGTATTACGGGCTCGACGCCCAGCTTCACCGCTGGTCGTGCGCGAAGTCGGAGCAGGACGCGGCGGCCGAGGGCTTCGTCCCCTCGACGCCGATGATGGCTTCGATCGTCGCCGCGCTGCAGGTGACGGAAGGACTGCGGTATCTCATCCGCAACAGCGAACTGCCGCCGCGTCCGGGCACGATGCAGATCATCGAAACCGGAACGCCGCGCTACCTGATCCGCACGCTCAAGAAAAACCCGACGTGCCCGCAACACCCGGCCGAGCCGATCACCGACGTCTACGAGTTACGCGGCGTGAATTCCGACCAGACCACCGTGCGCGACCTGCTCGACCTGCTCGAGCAATACGTTCCCGGCGGCGAAATTCAGATCGAGCTCTTCTACGACATGGTCGCCGATGCGGAATGCGACGCCTGCCACGAGCTGGTCGAGGTGTTTCAACCGCTGTTGGTTTTTGCGCGGAAGGACAATCCCAAGCGCTACTGCCCCAAATGCAAAGGCGAGTTGTCGGCGAAAAACTACGGGGCGGCGATCAACCGCCAGTCGCCGTTTCAGGATCGCAAGCTGACCGAGGCCGGGTTTCGGCGCGGCGACATTCTCAAGGTCAACACGTTGGAGAATCCCTTCGACAACCGGTTCTTCGAACTGACCGGCGATATCGCGAGCCTGCTGGCCTATCGCTAGGCGAGGGTGGAAGTGACGGAGCCCAGACCGATCATCGTGGCCGCACCGATGGCGACCGGCGCACGGTTGGTCGCCGAACCGGTCCCGAGAAAAGTCTCGATCGGTCCGTATGCCCTGGGTTTCGCCGCGGCGAACGCGGTGGCGATCACCGCGGTCACTCTGGCCGGGCCTTTCCCTTATATCGAGATCGTGATTCTCTTCCTCGGCGCGATCGTGTTCTCCTTCGCCTCGATCTTCTTCGCCTGGCGCGGTTTTTTGTTGAAAGCGCGGGTCAGCGCGTTGATGATCATCGTGCTGCCCGGTTTGCTGCTCACCGCGTATCTGACTCGCGGCTACCCCAATCTCAACGACAGCGTCATGGCGCTGCTGCTGATCGAGGTGGTCTTGTTGGCCGCCGGCAGCGCGTTCATTGTCACCGTGGCCTATCCGAAACGCGAGCCGGGCGCCAAGAAACGGGGCATTCCGAAAACATTGGTCGGCCCGGTGTTCATCGCGGACTGGGAAGACCCGATCACGAATCAAAGCTCGGGCAAGGACGGCCGCCGCTTCCCGATCTACGGCTGTCCGAACATCGAAGGCCACGACGGCGAGTTGTTTTACCTGAGTCTGCCGAGTTGGATCGCAAAGAATTTTTTGTGCCCGGTCTGCCGCGAGGCCATCACCGACGAGTGGCGGCCCAAACCGGCGGCCGGCGAAATGAACCCATACCTGGAGCCGCCGACCGGAAGCAGATGAATCCGCGAAGGGGGATTACATGCCGAACTACACGCTGAACATCCAGACCATGCGGGGCACCACCGCCTACCTCGTCGAGATCTTCGACGAGAACGCCACCTTCCAGGAAATCATGGACTACGCCATTTCGTATTACGAAGGGAGCACCGACCCGCTGCTGCCGCCGATCCGCATCAAGCCGGACGAGGAGGTCTTCTTCTACTTCGCGGACCAGTCGCTTTATCCCGAAGACAGTCCCGTGTCGGCCGGCATTCCCGACGGCGGCGCCATCGACATTTTCATCGACTCCGTCGTCGCCGCGGGGCCGAACCGGCCGGTGACCGGACAGGGCGAACGGCACGGTTTCGAAAACTCGCCGCGGCGCGTGATGGACATTGAAGTCGTCAAGCGCATGGCCGAGTTGGACGAAAACAAACCGTTTCTGGCGGTCAAACAGCTCGACAATTTCCACCTCGAGTTCACGTACCGGAATATGCGCGGCATCCGCCGGCTCGACCCGGCCGGCCGGCCGATCATCGAAGACGAGTTCCGCGTGAAAGTCACCCTGAGCACCAAGTACCCGATCGAAAAACCCACCGTGGATTTTATTCAACCCTTCTCGATCTATCACCCGAACGTGAACATCGAGAAGGGCAACATCTGCTACGCCCTTAACTGGAACGAACTGGCCGCGGATTTGTGTTACGTCGCCGTGCAGGTGAGCCACATCATTCAGTTCGAGCCGCGGCTGGTCAACCTGGACGTGCTGGACGCGCGCATGAACGAAAACGCCAAAGCGTGGTTTGAAAGCGAGATCACCGCCAACACCGGGGGGTTCCCGCTCAGCCGGGTCAAGTTGCGCAATCCCGACCAGCAAGTGAAGAAAGCGTGGAAAGCGGAGCTTATGCAGCGGATCGCCGAAAAATTCCCGACGGGCAAGCAGATCGGTCCGATGCCGCCGGTGAGACGCATTGTTCCTGGGCAGCCTCGTTAGAGAAAGGTGACCCGAGATGGACAAAAACGACAGCAGAAATCATCCGGGCCCGGACGCCGGCGGCGGCCAGAACGGCGAGCTCGATCGTTTGGAATTGCAGCCCGCGCCGCGCCGGACCGAACCGCCCCCGGTGCGTTCCGGGTTGACCGCGCCGCCCGCGCCGACCGGACCGATCATACCCCCGCGCAGCGAACCGCCCGTCAACGGCGCGGCGGATGCGGCCGGCGAAGAACCGGTCGCGGCGAAAAACGGTGGCGGCGCGCCCGATCGCGTCGAGCAGCCCGAGGACGAATACTTCACCTGGCAGCCCCGCGGGTCGCGCGTGACCGTGCGCATCCTGCGTTCCGTTTTGCGCGCGGTGCACGATCACACGGTCTCGACGCTGCAAGGTTCGCAGTCGGCCGAAGTGGGCGGCATCTTCTTCGGCTATCACGAAGACGGCGAAACCGCGCAAACGTATGTCGTGACCATCGACTTCGCCGAACGAGTCGAATCCAACAGCTCCTCCGCGGTCGAGTTTGTTTTTCCCGGCCCGGCGATCAAGGACATCAAAGACCGTCTCGCGCGGCTGAACCAGCAGTCGGAGCGGCAGTACGAGGTCGTCGGGTGGTATCACAGCCATCCG
>PMZC01000134.1 GCA_003170555.1 Deltaproteobacteria bacterium | reverse complement strand
TCGTCGAGCAGCAGCACTTCCGGATCGAGATACAGCGCCCGCGCCAGTTGCACGCGTCCTTGCTGGCCGACCGAGAGCTCCGCCGCGCGGCGCGGCGCCAGATCGTCGTCGAGCCGCACGCGCGCGAGCATTTCCCGGGCGCGCGGTTCGTCGCCGGCGCCGCGGCCGGTGATGACGTCGGGCAGCATGACGTTGTCGAGCACTGTGCCGGGAAACATCACGCTGCGTTGATTGACCAGCGCGATCCGCCGCCGCAGCGCGATGACGTCGAGCGTGCGCAGGTCTTGCCCGCCGTAATCGATTTCGCCGCGGTCGGGATCTTCGAGGCGGTTGAGCAGGCGCAGCAGCGTGGTCTTGCCGCCGCCGCTGCGGCCGAGCACCCCGATCGTCTGGCCGGGCGGAATGGTCAGCGACAGACCGCGCAGCACTTCCTGGGCGGATCCGCCGGACGCACGGCGCGTGCGATGAACATCGGCGAAGCGAATTTCCTGCGCGCGAGGCAAGCAATCATCTCCGGCAATCGGGATGCGGGTATTCCAAGGCGAAACGAGCGGGCTGTCAACAAACAAAAACGCCCGGGCGGTTAGCCCGGGCGTCATCGTTTTGATCTTGGCGCGCGGTCAGGGATTGATGGTGATGCAGACGTTGGTCTTCAATTCCGACCGATTGCCGTTGCCGTCGGTCACGCCGATGTCCGCGCAGTAGTCGCCCGGTGCGCCGCCGGCGAAGTTGACGCTGATGGAGATCTTCACCGGATTGTTGCAGTCGCTGACGTCACCCAATAACGAGGCCCACTGGCTCAGGTTGACCGGGTTGTTCGACAGGAAGTCCTGGTTCGTGCCCGCCACGAACACGTACAAGTCGCCCCACGTGCCGTCGACCAGCAGGTCGTTTTCCGCGTCACACAGCCAGACGCCGAGGTACGAAGACGGGCTGCCGGCCAGGCTGATCGTATCCGGGCTCCAGTTCGAATCGGTGATTGTCGGACCACCCGGGTCGGACTGCCAGGTGTTGCCCGTATCGTCGTCGGCGGGGGTGGTGTCGTCGTCGGCGGAGGTGTCGTCGTCGCCGGAATCATCGTCCGGGCCGGGCGTGGTGTCGTCATCCGCGCCGCCGGTGTCATCGTCGATGATGGCGGGCAGGTCGCCGGTGTCCCCACTCCCTAATTTTACTTTGTCCTCGGCGCAAGAGAGGATCAACGCGCCGACCACGAGCAGCGTCAACAGGGCCGCCGCAAACCACAGACCACGGTTACCCAACAAACGAAACATCAACCATCCTCCTTAAAATGGGCTCGACGCGGGGCCGCCCCAAAGCGCCGGCGCGACCAACCAGGAAAGCTCTGGTTTTTTACCACGTGCATGGAAAAAGGGTCAAGCGCAAAATCCGCTCAGTGCGGCGGCGGACTGCCGGGGCCGGGAGGCGGGGTCGCATCGCGTCTTTTTGGTCGGGTTTCGTGCGGCGCGGACGGCTGGCCGACCACGAACGGCGCCACGGCCAGCACTTCGTCGCCGTCGCTGACCACCTCGACGCGCCACGTGCCGGCCTGCGCCGTCGGAATCGCCAGGTGGGCGTCGCCGTGCGGCGCCTCGGCGGTGAGCCGCAAGGTCATCCGCGCGACTTCCAGATCTTCGCGATACCAGATGATCGTCACGCGCTGCGGCTGGTCCGCGCCGATCAACGCTACGCGGCAATACACGGTTCCCACGTTCGCGGGAAACGCGGTGGATTCGCCGACCAACTCGCCGGCGCCATTCACCCCGGTTCCCAGCGACGCCTCGACGGAAAACCCGGGGATGTGCAGCCAGTCGGTCGAGCCCGCGCCCTGACCCGCCGGCTGCTGCGCCGCCGCCGGCCACGCCGCCAGCGAAATCAGCATCAATAGAATTATCGTCGCACGCGACGCCATGTATCTTCTCCGTTCGTGACCAGCCACAATATACGCCTCCCGCGCGGCGCTGACAAGTAGACGCAGTGCGTCATTCCAATTCGGGGACACCCATACCTAATTAATTTATTTCGATTGCCGGTGGATCATGATCCTTCGGCTCACCCCGACGGATGAAAATGGAATCGGACCTCACCCAACCCTCTCCGAATCGCGGAGAGGGAATTCAAGACCTGGCGGTTGGCGATGGCCCTCCCCCCGCGATACGGGAGTTGGAGGGGGGTCCAGCGGAAACGACAAGGTCTATTTTCTGAGCAGTAGATGTGTGATATATAAAATTCATGGGTCGGATTGCGCGAGCGGCCGCTGTCGGATCGCCGCACCTCGAACCTGCGAATATACCGGACGACCGGCGGGGAGCGAGCGTTTTACAAAGCGACTAGAACGGCGCCTCGATCGCGGCTTGGTCCGACAAAAACGCGAACCGAAGAAAGAAGCCGGAAATGAGGCGAGGAGATATATATGGCGTCCCCAGAATTAGTGTCCCCGAAACCAAAGGAAACCAAAGAACCCCGGATGAAAGGAGAGGTCATGGCAAAATCCACAATTCGAATCTCGTTAGCTGCGGCGGCGTTCGCGACAATCGTCGGAATTCCGGGGACACCACATTTAATTCGGTGAATTCCGGGGACACCACATTTAATTAATTTGAATTCCGGGGACACCGAATTCCGGGGACACCACATTTAATTAATTTATTTCGATTGCGCGGCGATGTGTGATATAAAAAATTCATAGGTCGGATTGCGCGAGTGGTCGCTGTCGGATTGCCGCACCACGTTATTGTGAACGCACCATAACGACCGGCGGGCAGGAACGGCTCACCCGACGACTAGATCAGCGCTTCGATCGCGTTTTGGTCCGATAAGAACCCGGACCGAAAAGAGAAGGCTGAAATGCCGCGAGGAGATAAGATGGTGTCCCCGGAATTGGGAATTGGAATTCGTACGAAAGACAGGAGGGAGAGATGAAGGAAAGGACGTCTTGGCTTTTGGTTCTCGCGACGCTGATTGGTTTGGCGATCGGCGTAGTCTTGTCTTGTGGCGGTAATAGCGGCGGTGGCGGTGGCGATGATGACAACGGCGCGGACGATGACGACAGCGCCGCAACCGATGACGATGCGGCTGATGACGATACGAGCGGCGATCTGATCGACAATGGGGACGGCACGGCGACCGATCCATCCTCCGGCCTGACGTGGCAGGTNNATCTCGGAGCTTCGCAGCCTGATCCGGGGTTGCCCCGCCATACAAACGGGCGGCGCCTGCGGTGTGACGGACTTCTGCCTGGATTGGGCTTGTCGGAATGATTACTGCGAGGGCTGCGGTTCCCTGGGAGGGCCCGGTTCGGGTGGGGCTTATTGGCCGGCTGAAATGTCCGGTGAAATTGGTCAGTATTGGTCGTCTTCGCTGGTCGCGAACCAAGGCGTTCCGAGCTACGCGTGGGGCGTCAGTTTCTACTACGGCGGCGACCTCGGCGGCTACGGCTGTGACGGCAACCGCGACGCGCGCTGTGTTCGTTAGTCAGCCGACCGTGATTTGCTCCGTCCCTGATTAACTTTTCAAACTGACCCACTACCGTTTGTTTCGCTCCATTGTGCTGCTGTCCGCCTCACGCTAAACTCGCCGCTCATTGCGACGGCGAGGCTGCATGTCCACCATTCCCGATCGATTTCCCACGGTTCTTCCCGACTACGTGCTCGTGTATCTGAGCGAGCTCGGCGACATGACGTTGCACGTCGAGATGGTGTTCGACCAGCGGTTGGACGCCGACCGGCTGGCCCGTGCGGTGGAGTTGATGTACGACGCCGAGCCGATCCTCGGCTGCCGTTTTGTGCCGCAGCCGTGGCGGCCGTATTGGCGGCGGCTCGACCCGCGCGAACGTCCGCCGTTGGCGCTTGCGGCCGGCGAGGCGGAGTACAACGCCTTTCGCGATACGTCGATCGACGCTCAACCCGGGCCGCAAGTCACCGCTTGCCTGTGGCGCGCGGCCGACCAGGATCATCTGCTGCTGAAGATTTCGCACCAGGTGTCGGACGCCGGCGGATGCAAACACGTCGCCGCGATTGTCAGCGAGATTTACAACCGGCTGCGCGACGATCCGAAGTATCTGCCAACGCCGAACCTGACCGGCTCGCGTTCGATTTGGCAGGTGCTCCGGCGGCTGCCGTGGACCGCCATTCCGCGCATCTATCTCAACTACCTGCGGGAAGTCTGGTCCGGCTTCCATCCCCCGACGTCGCACGTGCTGGCGCTCGGAGCTGAGCACGGCGACCACCCGGCGTATGTGTTGCGCCATCTGCCGGCCGAGCGCGTGGCGCGCCTTGTCGAGTACGGCCGCGCGCGCGGTTCGACGATCAACGACCTGGTCACCGCGGCGACGCTGCGGGCGATCAATCAGCTAAGCCCGTGGGACGGCCGTTCGGGCCATCGCATCAACACAACCGCCGACATGCGCATTCGCCACCTGCCCAATCAAAAAGCCGAAGCGGTGTGCAACATCAGCGGCATCGAGCCGACCAACCTCGGCCGCGAACTGGGCGCCGATTTCGACGCGACGCTGGCGAAGGTCACCGCGCACAGTCGCGCTCGGAAGGCTAACTATATAGGACTGAGCGCCTACATCGGCGCGATGCCGATCTCGGCGATCATTCCGTTTAGCTGGAGCTGTCGGCTGATGCACTATTTTTTCGGGTGGATCATCCGCGCGGGCTTCATGCCCAACGCGATGACCAACCTCGGCCCGATTCCGCCGGAGTGTGTCACCTTCGATCAACCGCCGACCGCCGCCTGGCTGATTTCCCCGCCGATCTTTCCGCCGCTGTTCGGCTTCGGGATCAGCGGTTACGCCGGCAGTCTCACGTTTTCGACCGGGACGTATCCGCCGGGTATGACCGGGGCGCAGGTCGAAAATGTTTTTGAGACCATATGTCAGATTTTGCCGGAGTAGTTCGCGAGCACTGACGCAGAAAAAGCAAACGAGCAGGGGATTTACCCCGCTCGTCGTGCGCTTCGCTCAGGAAGCCGCGTTCAGCTTGCCTTGAGACTGCGGATCACCTGCTCGAAGAACGGCCGCACTTCATTCGGCAAGGTCGCCGTGCGCCGGTAGGCGATCGGCTCGTTGATGATCTCGAGCGTGAAACGATTGCCGTGCGCTTTGTGCAGGCGAATCTGGTGACTCCGCTTGGGATCTTCGATTTCCTTTTTCAGCGCCATACATGTCCGGTAGTACGCGAACAGGCGGCGACCGAACGGCGTGGCGAACCGGTCGAAGCAACGGTTACGACTGACGCGCTCGGTGGCGCCCAGGTCGAGCAACCGCTTCAACTCGATGGCTAACGGTTCACTCTTCGGCTTAATTGGCTTCATTGTCGACAACTTCATCTTCATTGGCATCATGATCTTCCTTCCCCGAACCCCTCCGAAGCACGCGGAATATACCAAAACCGAAATCGCGTTTCAAGTCCTTTTTCGCGCGGCCTCGATTAAGGTAAATACCCTTATTTTTTACTGAATCCGAATCATCCGTGATTCGTCCGTGCCGCGTTGCGTTACTTCGTCATCGGCCCGTTCGAGTAACTGACACCGACCTGCGCCAGGAAGTTCATGAAGAAGTTGACGATTTTCGTCAGGCCGGTTTCCCCCGATAAGCGGAATCGTTGTAGAGAAAGTGTCTCATTAACGGCGCACCTGCGGGTTGTTTACGAACGCCGTTCGAGAACTGGCCCACATCGACTCCGCCCATATCGCAGGGGGAGAGCCATCGCGCGCCGCCGCGCGTACTCCCCCTCCGCGAGACGGAGGGTCGGGGACCTCACCCCCAGCCCCTCTCCGACGCGGAGAGGGGAGAATAAACCGAAAGCCCCTCACCGTGTCGGGGAGGGGTTTGGGGTGGGGTCGGAAGTGAAAACCCACTCTCCGCGTTCTCCGTGTCCT
>PMZC01000048.1 GCA_003170555.1 Deltaproteobacteria bacterium | reverse complement strand
GGCAGGCGTACTCCCACTCGGCTTCGGTCGGCAGCCGGTAGCCCTCGCATTCATAGACCGACGCGGCGTTGACGGCCACGTCCGCCGCTTTGATGCCGCCGTTGTCTTTGCAATAGGTCGTCGTGTCGCCGGCCGTGTCGTCGGCGCAGACGATGTTGGACAGCGTGTAGCACTCGGCGTAGCCGGCCGCATTCGACTGCTTGTCGGCGAAGGCCAGCGCGTCGTACCAACCCACCGTCTCGACCGGCAGCGTGAGGTTGGGATTGCCCGGATGCGGGAAATGGCTGGGGTTGTAGCCCATCGTGTCGTTGAACTTCGCCTGCGTGACTTCCATGTTCATCATTTCGAAGTCGTGGGTCAGCGTCACACCGTGTACGTTTTCGTCGTCGCGCCGGCCCGGTTCATCTGCCGGGCTGCCCATGGTGAACGAGCCGTGTGTAATCGGCACAAACGCCTCGACCACCGTGTCGTCGTCGACCGTGTCGTCATCCGGCGTGGTGTCATCGTCGGGCGTCGTGTCGTCATCCGGCGTGGTGTCGTCATCGAGCGTGTCGTCGTCGGTATCGTCATCCGAGACGGTGTCGTCGTCCGAGATGGTGTCGTCGTCGATCGCGTCATCGTCGGAAACGGTATCGTCGTCGGCGTCGTCATCGGCTCCGCTGTGGTCGTCGTCGCCGCTGTTGCCGCCGCCGCAGTCGCAGCCGGCGAGGAAGAGGCCGAGGGCCAGCAGCAGGGCCAGCAGGAAAGTCAGCTTCGTGTTCATGGCCTACCTCCCGCCGCCGCAGCCGGTGGAGATATGGTGTTCGTCGGCGTTCGCGCGGGCCGATGGCGAGCCGTCGTCGTCGGCGACGCCCAGGTCGCCGGTTGCGTCGTCATCGCCGGCGTCGTCGTCCGCCGGCGCGGTCGGTGTCGCGGAGACGGATGCGCTGTCGGCGGAGCGGTTGCCGGCGTCGTCGAACGAATTCATCCAGACCGTGTACGGCCGGTGGGCTTCCAGATCGTTGATTTGGAACGTCGTCACATCCTTGCCGACGCTGCCGGCGAAGTAGCGATCGCCTTCGTAAGCGCCGTACCAGATGTCGAAACCGGCCAGGTCGGCGTCGCCCGGCGGCGTCCACGACAGCGTGATCGAATAGTCGCCCGCCGTCGCGTGCAGATTCGTCGGCGGCGCGGGCGGAATTTCATCGAGCGTGCCGAGCAGCTTCTTGGCCGCGCGCTCGCGAGCATCGAGCAGCTTCTGCCAGTCGTGCTCCCAGATGTAGCTCTTCGGCGCGACGGTGCGCGTCAGGTCGTCGACCCAGTCGCTGTAGCCCGCGTCGTCGAGCAGATGGAAATACTCGTAGTCCTCCATCGCCTCGCGCAGGTACTTCATGCGCAGGCTGGCGATGGGAATATCGGTCGCGCCGCCGATGTGGTCGGGCGTGCCGGGGTAGAACAGCGTGCCGTCGCCCTGCACCCACCACATGCCGATGTACATCGACTCCCAGGGGTCGGTGTAGTTGTACTGGAACACGGTCTCCCAGAAGAGAATGCCTTCGAAGTGATAGCGCCGCGTCAGCCACAGCCAGATGCGCATCTGGCTCGACGGGTAGTCGATCATGTGGTTGGCCCAGTCGAAACCGAAGTTCGCGCTGACGCAGTTGTACCACCAGGTCTTCTCGCCGAGCGCGCGGCGCGCGTCGTAAGCTTCGGGATAGGGCGCCCAGGGCATCGAGTCGGAGAACCACGGTTCGTCCGGATCCCAAATGTCGATCGGCCCGGCCAGCGCGTCTTCGAATTGCTCCGTGACCTGCGTCTGCAAATCGGGATCGGCGTTGTGAATACGTTGCGCGAGATCTTTGACCGCCGGGTATTGGTCGGGCGTCGGTTCATCGGGCAGGTAGTAGAAGAGCTGGTCGAGCCAACCCTTCTCGCGGAAATGTGCGGCCCAGCCGCCCCAGAAGGCCTGCTCCCACACGTCTTCCGACACATTGCCCGGCTTTCCGCCCGGCACGCCGGGCAGCAAAGTGGCCGAGAATTTATAGCCGGGGCGGTAGAACGTTCCGTCGAAGTAGGGCGCGTTGATCGCGTCGTAGTCCGTCCAATCCCAATCGAAGTCCTGGTTCGCGTCGTTCCAGGTATAGCTCGGTCCGCTGCGGGCGAAGCCGTAGGTGCTCATGCGGTGGCGGGCGAATTCGAGCAGGTAGCGGTCAATCAGATCGCTGCACGAGCTCGTGCCGCCGTGCGCCGCGTGCCACGCGCAGGCCTCGCTCTGGTTGAAGCCGTATTGGCTGGCGATCGGCAGGCTATTGGGCAGCGTGAAGTTCCATACCGTGAGCGTGACCGTGCCGGTCCAAGCGGCGTGGCCGTCGGCCGTGACCGTCACGGTCGCGGTGTAGTCGCCGGGCGTCTGGTCTTCGGGCGCGTAGACGTCGACGAACACCGCCTGATTGCGGCCCGCGGCCACGTCGAACGGCGCGCCGGCCCGCGTTTCGCCGACGAAGTGATCGACGAACGGGATCAAACCGTCGGGCCAGTCGCCGACGTTGTTCAGATTGGGCGGTTTGTGGCTGATCGTATCCGCCGTCACCGGCACGTAAGCGACGCGGTACGGCTCGACGTCGGTGATCGGGTCGCCCGGGCCGGTGAAGGGCGTGATGTCGACGTCGACGTTGGTCAGGCCGTTGTCGTCCATCACCAGCACCTGAAACGGCTCCCACTCGTTGCGCGCGGCGAAGAGGTGGAACGTGTTGTCGGTCGGAATGGCGAACTCCGGCCGCACCTTGTTCGTGCCGTGCGTCAGACCGACGTAGTAGTCGGCCGCGGCGACGCCGGCGAGCAGGCACACCGCCCCACAGATCGCGACAATAGATAATAAAATTCGATAGCGCATGGCTTCCCCCGACTCGGTTTCACCGGGCGGTTATGCTATCGCCGGAGGGCCGTTTGCACAATGCGCCGGGGTTTGAAAAGATGGGGGCGCCCGACCAAGGAGGAACGTCATGAAACGCCGCACTCTGTTCGTCGCGTTGATCGTGCTGGCGCCGCTGCTGGCGCTGGCCGCCGCCGGCTTTGCCTGGCTGCCCGATTCGCAGGCGCCGGCGCCGCGCGCGGTCGATCTCATTCACGGCCTGCGCATCGTGCTGGAGCCGGCGACGCAGACGGTGAAGGCGGGCGCGGCCGTGCAGTTCAAAGTCAGCTTTCTCAATCTGGGCCCCGACCCGCTGCAGGTGGTGCGCCCGGTGGACGGCTCAGAGGCGCGCTGGCAGCAGCCCTATCACGACTTCATCGCCAAGCGCGAAGGCGGCGGGACGCTGCGGTGGATGATGATCGGCGGCCGCAGTGCACGCATGGCCGCGTTGGCCGAGGCGGACCTGATCACGCTGAAGAAGGGCGAAAGCCGCGATCCGCGCCAGGGACCGCACGCGGAGTATCTGAAGTCGGTGTCGTTCCGCGAGCCGGGCGCGTACCAGGTTTGGTATCTCTACGTCTTCGAACGCGTGACGGTGACGCACGACATCGACGGCACGCCCGTCCCCGCGCCGACCGCCCTGCGCGGCATCTTCACCAGCAACGCGGTGACGGTGCACGTGCAGTAGGGATCATTTACGGAGCGTCTGTGTAGCCCGTAGGGGCGGGTTTGTGACCCGCCCTCCGGATCGGGCGGGTCACAGACCCGCCCCTACGCCCCGGCAAACGCACGGCTAATCCGGCAGGACGATCTCGTAGCGCTGCAACGGCTGGGCGAGCGACACGCGATCGCAGACGCCGCGGGCTTCATCTTCGAGCACGGCCAATTCGTTGTTCTTGTAGCGCGGGCTGACGTGCCCCAGCAGCGCGCGCGCGCAACCGCTGTCGCGCACGAATTCGGCCGCCTGGCGCGCGGTCAGATGTTTTTTCTCCGCCGCCTCCGCCGCGTGCTCTTCCGCGAACATGCCTTCGATCACCGCCAGATCGGCGCCGCGCAGCAACTCCATGATGTTCTCGCACGGCGCGGTGTCGGTGATGTAGACGAACTTGCGGCCGCGGCGCGGTTCGCCGAGCACTTGCTCCGGCCGCACCTTGGCGCCGCGCACCGACACCGTCTCGCCGCGCTGCAACCGGCCCCACAGCGGGCCTTCCGCGACGCCCAACTCCTGGGCGCGCTCGACGTAAAAGCGGCCCGGCCGCGCGTCTTCCTCGTAGGCGAAGCCGAGCGTGGGCGCGGTGTGGTCGAGCAGCCGGTAGTGCAGGGTGAAGCCGTCGCCGCGCCACGAGCCGCCGGCCGGGTCGAGGTTCGAATAGTGCAAATCGTACGACAGGTAAAAGTGCAGAATGCGCCGCGTGGTGCGCACGTAGCGGTTCACTTCGGGCAGGCCGATGATCTGCACGTCGTGGTCCGGTTCGGCCTGCGCCAGCAGCATCAACATGCCGGGGACGCCGGTCAGGTGGTCGGCGTGCAGGTGCGAGAGCACGAAGCGGCTGAGGCGCCCGATGCCGAACCCGCTCGACTTGAGCGGCACCTGCGTGCCTTCGCCGCAATCGAAGAGCGTAATCTGCCCCCGGTGGCGCAGCGTCACCGCGGTGAGAAAACGCCCGGGCATCGGCATCATGCCGCCCAGACCGAGCACCATGACTTCCACCACGAACTCCGTTTAGTGCGCGCTTGTTCTGAACGAGGACCGGGGCGGTGTCAAGCCGCAGCGCTACTGGACCGGATCAACCGGATGAGATTGAAACAAGGGCGCGTTGCGGCCTCACTCGGTTGGCGCAAAAACCCAGAAATAGGTAAATCCGGATCCTTCCTCCGTTCCCTGGCGGGGAAACGTCCAGCCCACGACGTGTTGACGGATGCACTCCCCTAAAGGCTTGTTGAGCGTCGTGTTGTAAACCATCTCGACGCGCGTGACCCGTCCGGACTGCTCGAGGTCCGCTTGGATCATCACCGCCCCGGTCAACGACCGATCGCTCCGGAGCGGCGCTTCGTAACACTGGCGGACTTCGCCGAGATGGTCGCTGATGACCGACAACATTGCGGCGCGTTGCTGCTCGTCGAGGTTGAAACGGGCAGGGGTGTTTTTCCACGTGGCGACTGGACAGGCGTCCACATTGGCTCGCGGCTGGCGGCTTTCACCGGCGTACGGCGTCAGCGACCGGGCCAGGCGGAAGCCCTTGGCGCCGAGGGCGCCGCCGCGCGGCGGGCCGCCGCCTCGAAATGCCGACCGGCACAGGCGAGCGGGATCGAACCAGGCGCCGCCCCGCACCCCCCGAGCGTCGCCGCCGCGCGGCCCGACGGGATCAATCAGCAAACAACTGGGATAGAAGCCTTTCCGATCCCAGACCCATTGCGAAACGTTGCCGTGCATATCGAACAAGCCCCAGGCGTTGGGCCGCTTCTGTCCCACGGGATGAGCGGTGTGTCCGGAATTGGCGCAGTACCAACCGATGACGGTCCGCCTCGCAGCGGTTGGTGATCGCCGTGATCCCGCCGTTCGGAAACGCCGTCGTGCTGCCGGCGCGTGCGGCGTATTCCCACTCGGCCTCGGTCGGCAGGCGATAGCCGAGGCAGCCGGGGACCCAAGCGATATCTCGATCCCGTTCCCCGCTGTAACACCGTGGCAGATGTTCCAGGTCGGACAGTCGGTTGCAGAAGTTCACCGCGTCGTACCAATTCACTGCTTCGACCGGGCAGTCCTCGCTGCGGCATTGCCGGTTGTACGCCAGGGTCGGGTTGCCCCCCAACACCCGCCGCCACTGACTCCAGGTGACCGGCGTCGTTCCCAGCAGAAAGTCGTGGCTGATCTGCACCCAATGTTGCGGGCCTTCCTCGTGATAGACGAGGAGCGGTTCGCGGTAGGCTTCCCGCCCCGCTTCGTTATCCGGCGAGCCCATCAGAAAACGGCCGGCGGGGATGCGCACCATTTTTATTTCGACGGGGCTCTTCGGCGTCGCGGACGGCGTTCGCTCCGGGGTCGTGGGCGCCGGCGGGCGAGGAGGCGGCGGAGTCGGCGTGCGGGGAGGCGGCGGAGTCGGCGTGCGGCCGGATTCCGGCGGCGTACGTTCGGCCCCCGGCGGGATCGCATGGTCGCCGCGCGGGCGGGCCAAAGCGAAGGTGGCGACCAGGCCGACGGCCAGCAAAACCGCCACCCATAGCTTAATCCACGATTTCATAATCCTAACCTCACACTGCTTCCGCGCGTGATTGTCGAATCGTGGTGGGCGGATGTCAATTAGAGCAGACAACGATTGGTTAGACCCCTCCAACTCCCCCGTATTGCGGGGGGAGGGC
>PMZC01000026.1 GCA_003170555.1 Deltaproteobacteria bacterium | reverse complement strand
AGGTCGAACGTGCGGATCACCACCGGCTTCTGCTCCATCGCCTGGACCACACGCGAATATGCCTGGAAATGGACCTCCTCGGTCGGCTCGCTGTCGGCGCCGAGGTAGAGGAACTCGGTGCGGTAGAGGCCGATGCCCTGCCCGCCCTTGGCCAGCACGCTGACGGCCTCGTCGGGGAACTCGATGTTCCCCAGGAGGGTGACCTCGTGCCCGTCGCGGGTGATGGCGGGCAGGTCCCGCAGGGCGTCGAGGGAATGGACGAACTCGACCTGCTGCTGGGCGTAGTTTTCGTAATTGCGGCGGGTCTCGGCGTCGGGGTCGATGACGACGACTCCGCGGTTGCCGTCGATGATGACGGTGTCCCCGGCGGCGGTGTCGGCGGTGACGTCGTTGAGGCCGACGACGGCGGGGATGCCCAGGGCCTTGGCCACGATGGCGGTGTGGCTGGTCCGCCCGCCGGCGTCCATGGCCAGCCCGCGGATGTGCGAGCGGTCCATGGCCGCGGTCTGGGACGGCGTCAGGTCGTGGGCCAGGACGATCACGTCGTCGGTCAGGTGGGCAAGCCCCTGCGCCCGCTCGCCGATGAGGTTCCGCAGCAGCCGCCGCTCGATGTCGAACACGTCGCGCACGCGGTCGGCGAAGTAGGCCGGCAGCGACTGGATCTCCCTGGCGTAGGCCCGCAGGACGCTCTGGACGGCGTACTCGGCCGCCACGTGCTGCTCGCTGATGGCGGCCTGGAACTTCTGTTGAAGTTCCTTGTCCTCCAGCAGGCCGACGTGGAAATCGAAGAGCAGTCGAGCACGCTGAACGACATCATCTTCAAAGGCGCCGACGGCAGCGACCTGCTCATCGCGACGAGCCGGCCCGAACTGATTCCCGCGTGCGTGGCGCTGTATGTGCACCCCGACGACGAACGCTATCAACGCCTCGTCGGCAAAACGGCCGTCGTGCCGTTGTTCAATTACGCCGTGCCGATCAAGACCAGCCCCTACGTCGACATCAGCTTCGGCACGGGCCTGATGATGGTCTGCACCTGGGGCGACAACGACGACGTGCAGAAGTGGAAGGAAGATCACCTCGACACGCGCGTCGTGTTCGACGAGCACGGCCGCCTCAACGAACTGGCCGGTCAATTCGCCGGCCTCAACATGAAAGACGGCCGCAAGGCGATTCTCGCGGCGCTGAAGGAAATCGGCCAGCTCATCAAAAGCGCGCCGCTGCAGCACAATGTCGGCGTACACGAGCGCTGCGGGCACACGGTCGAGTTCAAGCAAAGCCCGCAGTGGTTCATCAAGGTGCTCGGCCACAAAGACGAATACCTCGCGCGCGGCGCCGAGCTCGCCTGGTTCCCGCCGCACATGAAGGTGCGTTTCGACGACTGGGTCGGCGGCCTGAAGTGGGATTGGTGCATCAGCCGCCAGCGCTATTACGGCGTGCCGTTCCCGGTGTGGTACTGCGCCGCATGCAATGAGCCGTTCATCGCGCCGCGCGAGATTCTGCCCGTCGATCCGACGCAAACCCCGCCGCCGGCGGGCGGCAAGTGCGCCAAGTGCGGCGGCGAGACGTTCGTCGGCGAGCCCGACGTGATGGACACGTGGATGACCAGTTCGCTGACCCCGCTGATCAACTCGCGCTGGGCGTTCGGCGATCCGCTGCACGACAAGATTTACCCGATGGACATTCGCGTGCAGGCGTTCGAGATCATCCGCACCTGGCTGTTCTACACGGTGGCGAAAAGCCACCATCACACCAACACGCTGCCGTGGCGGCACGTGATGATCAGCGGCTGGGGCCTGGACGAAAAGGGCAAGAAGATGTCCAAGCGCCTCGGCAACTTCGTCGACCCGATGGACGTGATCAACAAGTACAGCGCCGACGCGCTGCGCTATTGGTCGGCGGGCGCGACGCTGGGCAACGATCTGCGCTACAGCGAACGCGACGTATCCGACGGCAAGCGCCTGATGACCAAACTGTGGAACGCGATCCGCTTCGTCACGACGTACCTGATCGACGAACAAGGCGAGCGCCTCGCATTGCGCCCCGGCGAGCCGACGGTAGTCGACCGCTGGATTCGCAGCCGCTTCGCGCAGACGGTGAAGTACGCCACGCAATGCCTCGACCAATACGAATACAGCCTCGCGCTGAAGAGCGTCGAGCGCTTCTTCTTCGCCGAGTTCTGCGACAACTACCTCGAAATCGTGAAGGACCGCTTCTGGAACCCGGCGCGCTTCACGCCCGGCCACATCGACGCCGCGCGCCACACGCTGTTCGCCATCGGCTACGGCATCATCAAGCTCTTCGCGCCGTTCATTCCGTATTTGACCGAGGATATTTACCAGCGCGTGTTCAAGCCGTACGGCGGGCCGGTGTCGGTGCATGTCGACGCGTGGCCCGAGGCCGACGAAAACGCGATCGACGCGCGCGCGGAAGACCTGGGTAAGCTGCTGGTCGCGATCCTGACCGGCGCGCGCCGCTGGAAGACCGAGCAGGCGGTGCACCAGGGGCATCCGCTGGCCGAGTTGCTGGTCACCTGTCCGCCGAAATTGCAGGCCGAGCTCGAACCGGTGCTCGAAGACCTGCGCGCCGCGGCCCGTTCGGACAAAATCGGCTTCGCGGACGGCGGAACAGTCCCCACCGAAGTCGAAGGCGTCATGTTGGCGATGGTGCTCGGCGAGAAGAAGCCGAAAGCGTAATAGACCCCCGCCTGTGGTTCCGAACTGTAGGGGCGGGTCTCAGACCCGCCCCTACNNGACACATCGGTCCGCCCCTACGAAAAACTCTCGAAATTGGTTTACCAGAACGCGACGCCCGCCGGGTTGGTCAGGGTCACGTTGAACACCGTCGTGTAATCGGTACCGGACAAGACGTACACCTTGCCGTCGCCCTGGTCGCACACGTAGGCGTCGCCGGTTTCCGGATGCACGCCGAGCGACTGAATCCACATCGCATCGGGAATGACCACCGGGTCAGCCGTGCCGTGGATGACCGCGCCGGTCGAGGCGTTGAAGACGTACACGCTGCCTCTCATCCCTTCGCCGACGAACGCGATGTCGGCCGCGTTGATGCCGATCGCGCCGGGCGCGACGCCCAGGTCGAACGACGAGGTCACCGTGTTGTCGGCCGTGGCGACCTTCACGACCTTGCCCGTGTTCGTCACGTAGTCGCCGGTGCAGACGACGTACAACACCGTGTCGTCATCCGGCATGACGGCGAAGTGCGACGGGTTGACCTGCGGCATGTCGATCTGCTGCACCTTGGCGCCGGTGGCCGGATCGATCACCAGCACCTTGCCCGGATCGTAGGTGAAGCCGTCGAGGTGGAAGCCGCTGCACGCGACGTAGAGGTAATCGCCCACGCCGATGGCATCGAGCGGCGCGCAGCTCGGGTCGAGGTCGTAGTACGCGACCGTCGCGTCCTTGTCTTTGTTCAGCGTGACCTGCGCCAGCGTGCTGTCGAGGTTGCCGGTCACCCAGAACGAACCTTGGAAATAGGTCGCCGACCACGGGCTGTCCTGATCGAGCGTGATGTTCGTCACGTGATTGGCGTTGAACGGCTCGACGAGAATCAGCTTCTCGCCGCCGGTAATGCCCGGTCCGCTGTCACCCGAATCGACGAGGAAGACGTAACCGTCTTTCGTGACGCGCACATCGTTGACGATCACGCCGACCGCGCCGCTGCCGAGGTAATCGGCGACGGGCGTCTGGCTGTTGCGATCGATCGCCATCAGCAGGCCGCCGATGCTGTCGAAGACGAACACGTCGGGCCCGACTTTGACTTGCGCCGTGTCATTCAGATCGCCCAGCGCAGCGGTAAGCGTCGTCTGACCGTTCGCGACGCCGGTGACCTGGCCGTTCTGGTCGATCGTCGCCACGTCGTGATCGTCGATGGACCAGGTGAAGCCGGTCGTGACGGGCTCGCCGCTCACCATCGCCTGCGCGGTATAGGTGAAGGACGTGCCGGCCGGGACGATCTCCATCTGCGGCGCGACGGTCAGCGAGTCGCCGGTGTCGTCATCCGGCGTGGTGTCATCGTCGGGTTGCGTGTCGTCGTCGGGTTGCGTGTCATCGTCGGTTTGGGTGTCGTCATCGGGCTGCGTGTCGTCATCGGTCGCATCGTCGTCGATCTGGGTGTCGTCATCGGTCGTGTCGTCGTCACTTGCACTGTCGTCGTCGCCGCTGCTACTGCCGCCGCTGCTGCATCCCACCAGGGAGCCGGCCGCGAGGGTCAACGCGGCCAAGGCGACGAGCAAGGTGACCCAGCGATCCACGTGTCTCATTTTTCCTCCTTCCGGAAAAGTGGAACGTTGGGCCTTGCCGTTTCGGGGATTCCACGAGAGGCGAACGCGCGGAATTGCGCTCGCCCGACCTGGCTCTCTCCCACGAAGAGCGGAAGGCCATTGGTGGCAAGACGATCCAGTCTCCTGGCTCGGGGCTTTTCGCGTTCGCCCGCCGCCTTCCCAGATCCGGTGATCCAGTGGCTATGTGGCGGTGAACTCGCCCCTCACAGTGGCGGGGCCGCGCCGGTTTCGTACCGGCTTCATGGTTTCGCCTCACCGAAATACGGGATTGTCATAGCAGACGGGGCCGGGTGCTGCAATGGGGGCGGGATTGGGGTGAGGCTGGAAGGCTGGGAGACTGGAAGACTGA
>PMZC01000058.1 GCA_003170555.1 Deltaproteobacteria bacterium | reverse complement strand
GGATATCCGCTTCGGCAAGCAGCCACGGGCCGTGGCAAATCGCCGCGACCACGCGCCCGGCCAGAAAAGCCTCGCGCACGAGCCGCACCATATCCGCGTTGCGGCGCATTTTGTCCGGCGCGTAGCCGCCCGGCACGATGAGAATATCGCATTGATCGCCGCGCCGATCCTTGGCCGCCGCGTTCGTCACGACCGGATAGCCGTGCTTGCTTTTGTATTCCTGCTCCGCCTTCGGCCCGACGATCTCGACCGCGGCCCCCTCTTCGCCCAGGCGATAGTACGGATACCACAGTTCGAGGTCCTCGTAGAAATCCTCCGCGAGGATGAGCGCCTTTTGGTTTTTGAGCGCCATACGTTTCCTCACTTCCTTGCCCATAACATAAACCGCCGGGCCTGAAGATCAACCGTCGGCCTGGCGAATTTGTCGCCGGTGTTTACATTGAGCACAAGGTCGAAAGAACAACAAGGAGATTGGCGAATGCCGCACATCACTCACCCGTTGATCGCGGAATATCTGGTCGGCCTGCGCAGTCCGCGCGATAAAGTGCTGCGGGAGATGGAGCGCATCGCCACGCGGCGGGGATTTCCGATCATCGGTCCCGACGTGGGAACGCTGCTATACATTCTGACCAAAATCAGCGGCGCCAAACGCGTGCTCGAACTCGGTTCCGGCTACGGCTATTCCGCTTACTGGTTTGCGCGCGCGTTGCCGCCGGACGGCGAGGTGATCTGCACCGACACCGATTCAAAAAACCGCGACCAGGCCGTTTCATTTTTCGAGCGCGCGGGGCTGGCGCACAAACTACATTACGAGGTCGGCGACGCGCTCGCGATTCTCGACAAGCTGGCGGGCCCGTTCGACATCATCTTCAACGATGTGGACAAAGAGGACTATCCGCGGGTGGTGGAGCAAGTCGCGCCCAAGCTGCGCGACGGGGGCCTCTTCATCACCGACAACACGCTCTGGAGCGGGCTCGTCGCCAACCAGCGGCAGGACGCCACGACGCGCGCGGTGGTCGAATTCAATCGCCTGGTCGCGCGGCATCCGCTGCTCGTCTCGCTCAATCTGCCGTTGCGCGACGGCCTCACGGTTTGCTTGAAGACCGGCTGATCGCCACGGCGCGGATTGAACGCGCCCCGCTTTTCCTCTAGATTCTCCTCGGACTTTTGCGGTGGTTCGAAACAAGGAGTTCACATCGTGGCCGTTCCCGTTTTGCGGAATTACATCAATGGTAAGTGGGTCAAGTCGAAGGCGAAGGAATTCGGCGAGGTGCGCAACCCGGTGACCGGCGAATTGCTGGCCCGCGCCCCGATGTCCACGCCGCGCGAAGTCGAGCAGGCGGCCGAAGCCGCGCGCGACGCGTTCTGGGGTTGGCGCTGTACGCCGCCGCTCAAGCGCGCGCGCATTTTGCTCCAGCTCAAGCAATTGATTCAGGAGAACCTCGAAGAGATCGCGGTCACGCTGACCCGCGAGCACGGCAAGATCAAAGCCGAAGCGCACATGGAATTGGCGCGCGCGATCGAAAACATCGAGGTCGCCAGCGGCGCGCCGTCGCTGATGATGGGCCATAACCTCGAAGATGTCGCGGGCGGCATCGACGAGATCGCCATCCGCCAGCCGGTGGGCGTGTTCGCCAGCCTCAACCCGTTCAACTTCCCGGCGATGATACCGTTTTGGTCGCTGCCCTACGCGGTCGCGTGCGGCAATTGCCAGATCGTCAAACCAAGCCCGCGCGTGCCGATGACGCAGGCGAAGATTTTCGAACTGATCGACCGCGCCGGTTTTCCGCCGGGCGTGCTCAATCTCGTGCACGGCGGCGCCGAGACCGCGCACGAATTGATGGCCAGCCCGCATCTGCACGGCATCAGCTTCGTCGGCTCCACGCCGGTCGGCCGCATCATTTACGAAACGTCGGCGAAGTACGGCAAACGCGTGCAGGTGCAGGCCGGCGCGAAAAACTGGGGCGTGGTGATGCCCGACGCGAATCTGCCGAAGAGCGTCGAGAACATCATCGCCTCGGCGTACGATTGCACGGGCCAGCGCTGCCTCGCGCTCGCGGGCATTTTGTGCGTGGGCGACACGTACAAGAAGGTGAAGCCCCTGCTGAAGGACGGCATCGCGCGGCGCAAGATCGGCAACGGCCTCGACGCCGGCGTGGCGATGGGGCCGATCATCAGCCCGGAAGCGCAAGCGCGCGTCGAGCGTTACGTGGAGCTCGGTTTGAAGGAAGGCGCGAAGCTGCTGGTCGACGGCCGCGGCGTGCGTGTGCCCGAATACCCGCATGGCTATTGGGTCGGCCACCACGTCTTCGAAGACGTGACGCCCGAGATGACCATCGCGCGCGAGGAGATCTTCGGTCCTGTCCTGTGCATCATCCCGTACCTGGACGAGGAAGATGCTGTGCGCATCGCGAACCAGTCCGAGTACGGCTTATCCGGCGGGGTCTGGTCGGCGGACCCGGATCGGGCTCTGCGGGTGGCCAAGCGGCTCCGGACGGGCCAGGTCGAGATCAACGGCGGTGCCTTCAATCCCGCTGCTCCCTTCGGCGGCTACAAGCAGTCGGGNNTCGTTCTTCGGCGACCTGCACGCACAGGGCCGCGACGCGTTCAAGTTCTTCACCGAAGAGACGATCGTGATTGAACGGTGGTTCGAATAACGGCGGATACCGATTTCGTCGTTACCGATTTCGCTCGATCAACGCCTTCGCCAACGATTGATCCGCCAATTTTTCCACTGCGAGCAGTTCCCAAAAACCGGGATATGAAACCGCGGGCTTGATGATCTCGTCGTCCAGTTCGCGCACGATGTCGGCCAGCGGGCGATGGCAGACGCGCCCGATCTTCGCCAGGCGCCCGCGGCTCTGGCATTGGCTTTCTTTGCGGTGCGCCGGAAAACCCGCGCCGCGTTCGACCGAGAAAAATGCGTCGAAGATGAAGCGCAGGTTGATCTCCGACGCCCAGCCGTAGCCCTGGTGCAGCATCAGCGACAGGCAGTTGCCGTCGTTGATTTGCGCGAACAGCCAGGCGTCGAGCGGAGTCAGCAGGTGGCCGCAGATCACGCCGGGGTATTGCATCACCGCGTTCATGTATCCCTGGCCGGTGCCGCAGCCGCCGACGACCAGATCGACGCGCCCGGCGTTGAGCAGCAGCGCGGACATCAGGCTCGTGTGAATGTAGGTCAGCTCCGGCTGCGCGCCGCTCTTGGTCATGCCGGCGTCGACGATCTCGTGGC
>PMZC01000280.1 GCA_003170555.1 Deltaproteobacteria bacterium | reverse complement strand
GTCCGGATTGATCTCGCACTATGACGGCGCGGCGTGGTCGACGGCGGCGACCGGAACGTCGGAACGCCTGTCCGGCATCGGGGGCAGTTCCTCGTCGAACATCATCGTCGTGGGCACGGACTACAACGGCATTAGCGAACCGACCGCGAGCGTGATTCTGCGCTACGACGGCGCCGCGTGGTCGGCGATGACGAGCGACGCGACGGCGGAGTTAGGCGGCGTCTGGGCGAGCTCCGGCTCGAACGTATTCGCCGTCGGCGAGGCCGGCGCGATTCTGCATTACGACGGTTCCGCCTGGTCGGCGCCGCCGAACTGGTCGCGGGTCATGCTGTCGGGGGTTTGGGGAAGCTCCGCCGCGGACGTGTTCGCCATCGGCAAGGCGATCGACGCCGACGGATCGTTTGGCGCTTCGGTGATTCTGCACGACGACGGCGCCGGCTGGTCGGTGATGAACTCCACGAACGCGCAGATGTCCGGCATTTGGGGCAGCTCCGCGACGGACGTGTTCGCCGTCGGCGCGAATTACAACGCCCACGGCCAGCCGACCATTGGGGTGATCCAGCGCTTCGACGGCGCCACGTGGTCGACCGTGACGAGCGGGAAGAACGCGAATTTGATCAGCGTGTGGGGCAGCTCGGCTTCGGACGTGTTCGCGGTGGGCACCAAGTACGCCGGCGGAACGGCGAGCGGCGGGGTGATTCTGCACTACGACGGTTCCGCCTGGTCGGCGATGGACAGCTCGATGACGGCTTGGTTGTCCGCCGTTTGGGGCAGCTCGGGCTCGGATGTGTTCGCACTCGGAGGGGACGACACGAAAGCCAACGCGGTTTTCCACTACGACGGTTTCTCGTGGTCCGCGATGAAAATTCCGACGAGCGAAAGGCTGCGCGGCATCGGGGGCGACTCCGCCACGGATATGTTCGCCGTGGGCGACACGGGCACGATCCTGCACTATGACGGTTTCCTGTGGTCGGCGATGACGAGCGGGTCGACGGCGTACCTGTCCGCCGTTTGGGGCGGCTCCGCTTCAGGCGCGTTCGCCATCGGAGATGACTGGGACACCGGCCTGGCCGTGATTCTGCACTACGACGGATCCGCGTGGTCGCCGATGAACAGCGGCGCGACTTCGGACTTGTCCGCCGTGTGGGGAAGCTCCGCCGCGGACGTGTTCACCGTGGGCTACGGCGGCGCGATATTGCATTACGGCGGTTAGTAGCCGACGACTGGGGTGGCGCACTTTCGAGCCGACGAAGTCAGATCGAAGGTGTGTTACGCAAAAGGAGCACACCTTCTGCCGGCCTGCCGGCCGGCCGAAAGTGTGGCGCCCGGTGAGCGCGCTGTTTAGCGAGCGAATATCTCGAGTGTCTCCACGACACAACGTCCGCCCTTGAGCATCACCCCGCCTGCGACGATAATATGCCGCTTCGTCAACCAGGAGGTATTCATGCAACCGTTGCGCGGCGTGCGCGTGTTGGACTTGTCGCAGTTCCTGTCCGGGCCCCGTTGCGGGCAGATTCTGGCGAACCTCGGCGCGGATGTGGTCAAGGTTGAACCGCCGGCGGGCGACACGATGCGGTTGTTGCTCACGGCCACCGGTTCGGAACGCGGGATGCACACGATCCACGCGGGCAAGCGCGGCTTGATGCTCGACCTGCGCAACGACGTCGACCAGCGCCTGTTCCTGCGCCTGGTGCGCGTCGCCGACATTCTGATCGACAACTTCGCCCCCGGCGTGATGGACAAACTCAAGCTCGGGTACGACGAATTGTCCGTGCGCAATCCGCGCCTGATCTACGTGTCGATTTCGGGTTTCGGCCGCACCGGCCCGCATTCCGACCGCGTCGCCTTCGACATCATCTCGCAGGCCACCGGCGGCTCGATGTACGCCAACCACCAGCCGGACGTGCCGCCGGGCATGTTCTACGGCGACCTGGTCAGCGGCGCGTACGCGGCGCTCGGCGCGCTGGCCGCGCTGCGCACGGTCGAACGCACCGGGCAGGGGCAGCTCGTCGACATCTCGATGCAGGACGTCGTCTATTACCAGAACTTCTGGGGCTTCCTCGAACGCACCACCGAGGTCGACAAAGACCGGATGGTCGGCATTCTCGGCGTATCGATGGCGCAGATGCTTACCGACGAAAACAATCCGATGTGTTTCTGGAACAGCTATCCGACGAAGGACGGCTACGTGGTCGTCGTCGCGCTTACGGAAAAGCAGTGGAAGTGTTTGGCCGAAGCGACGGGTCTGACGACGCTGACCAGCGACCCGCAGCTCGCCGATTTCGTCAGCCGCATCCGCAACAGCCCGCGCGGCATCGCGGTGCTCGCCCCCTGGATCGCCGCGCACACCAGCGACGAGGTGATCGCCGTGCTGACCAAAGCCCGCGTGCCGTGCGGCAAGGTCAACAATTACGACGAATTGAAAACCGACGAGCAATTGCGCGCGCGCGAGATGCTGGCCGAGACGACGCCGGCGGCCGACGGCCCGATCGCGATTCCGGGCAACCCGATCAAACTTTCCGCCCATCCGTGGACGGCGCCGAAGCCCGGCCCGAGTCTCAATCAGCATCGCGGCGAGATTCTCAAGGACTGGCTGGGCGAAGAAGCGTAACGAAAACTCGTTTGGATAGAGCGTAGCGCTACTGCCTGCGCCGACCGTAGGGGCGGGCCTCGTGTCCGCCCCGCACGTGGGCAACCACAAGAGTTGCCCCTACGAAATCACAGCCGAGGGCGGCTGTGCCACAATTCGGTGTTCAATCTCGGAATCGGGTTGGGGCGTATGGCAATACGCCCCTACGATC
>PMZC01000226.1 GCA_003170555.1 Deltaproteobacteria bacterium | reverse complement strand
AATTCGGCGGCGGTGAAACGGAGCAGCGTTTCCAGCCACATCACCGCGGCGACGACGAAGATAATGATGGGCGCGAGCAGATGCTGCCGGAAAACAAATAGCCCGACGACCGCCAACAGCGTCATGACGGCCGGCCAGCCAAAAGCCATCCCGTGCATGCCGGTGTGCTCGGCGACCGTCTCGTCCGCCTGCAGACCAATTTCCGCGTCGAGGTTCACCGACAACAGCTTGGTGAATCGCACCAGCAGCTTCGGCTTTGTGACCAGCCCCGGCCCGCTGATCTTGAGTTCGCCGGAGAGCATCTTCTTGACCACCGCGCGGCCGCTCGGGTCGGCGAGGTCGGGTAAGCCGAAGCGCAGTTTGGCGTTGCTCAGTTCCAACACCGCGCCGGAATCGGTGGAGATGACGACGTCGGGTTTGCCTTTGACGCCGCCGTACACGACGAGCTCGCCGCCGCGAAAATCCAGGGTCAGCGCCACCTCGGCGTCTCGGGCTTCGATGGCGATCGAGCCCCGCAGCGCGTTGAAATCGTCCTCGCGTTTCGGATGCTGCCGCACGTTCTGCCGCATGAGCTCGGTCAGCATCGGCGCGAGACCGATCTCCTCGGCGCCGGCGTCTAGCTTGATGTTCAACATGGGGGACTCGCCGCCTTTACTTCTTCCCCGACCACGCTTCGCGCAGCACCAGCAGAATCTCCGCCGGGTCGAACACCGGCTTGCCGTTGTACACGATCGAGCCGTCGGCGATGGCCACCTGCGCACAGGCGGCGAGATCGCTTTCGGGCACGCCCAACTCTTTCAAGGTGGTCGGCAGGCCCAACTCCTTGTCGAAGGCGATGATCGCATCGGCCGCGGCGAGCCCCGCCGCCTCCGCCGTCATCTTGCGCGTATCGATGCCCAACGCCTCGGCGACCATCGCGTTTTCCTCGGCGATGTCGGTGTTGTTGTAGCGCATCACATACGGCATCGCGACGGCGTTGGCCGTGCCATGGTGCACGCCGTGCCGCGCGCCGATCGTATGCGCGATGGCGTGAATCATGCCCACCTGCGCGTTGCCGAACGCCACGCCGGCGAGCGTGGCGGCAATGAGCATCTGCCCGCGCGCGTTCAAATCCGTCCCGTTCTTCACCGCGATCGGCAGCCACTTCTTGATCAGCCGGATCGCGTGCAGCGCCAGCGCATCGGCGATCGGTTCGCGCTGCGCCGAGGTGATCGCCTCGATGGCGTGCGACAGCGCGTCGGCGCCGGTCGCGGCGGTCATCAGCGGCGGCAGGCCGACGGTGAGCACGGGGTCGAGAATCGCGACATCCGGAATGATGTGGTGATCGCCGAACAACAGCTTTTGGTGCTTCTCGTGATCCTTGATCACCGCGGCGTACGTCACTTCCGAGCCGGTGCCGGCGGTCGTCGGGATGCAAAGGTGCGGCACGACCTTGCGGTTCAGCATCTGGAAGCCCTGGTAGTCTTCGAGCTTGCCGCCTTCCTTGAGCAGAATCGCGATACCCTTCGCCGTGTCGATGGCGCTGCCGCCGCCGACGCTCACGACGCCCTCGGCGCCGCGGCTCTTGGCGTACGCGTAACCGTTATTCACCACGTGCAGGCCGGAGTCGGACGGCACATCGGAAAAAACGCCGACGCACAGCGGGCCGAGCACTTTTTCGATTTTCTTGACGATGTCGGTCTTCTCGTAGAGAAACGCGTCGGTCACGATGACGGCTTTCGTGCAGCCCAGGTTGCGCAGCTCGACGCCGGCGTCGCGGGACGAGTTGACGCCGTAGACGATCCGGGTCGGCGTGAAAAAGAGAAACGACAGGTCTTCCGTGTATGGCATGTTTCTTCTCCCGCTCCACAAGGCGCGCCTATCAAGCGACGGCGCGCCGGTTCAACCGCGATTCGATCACGCTCCGCGGGTTACTCGTCGAGGAACTGCGTCGGCACCATCGCGCACGAGTTCACCAGTTCCTGCGACGCCTTCACCGCACGCACGATGGTCGGCAGATCGCCCTTCAGCTTCAGCTTGCCCTGCATCATGCCCTTGATCGGATCGAGCTCCTTCTTGATGACCTGCTTCCACCGCGCGTATTCGCCGGTGATGCAAAACGGCGCCTTGAGCGCTTCCTCGACGGTCACGATCTTCGCGTCATGGCAGACGCCGCGGTCGAGGTTGAGCCAGATGCCGATGTCTTTCGGCAGCGCGGGCGGCAGCGCTTTGCAAATCAGCGCCACGACGCCGTGGGTCCAGTCGGCGGCGCCGGTTCGGTATTCGGGGTTGTTGTTGATCGCGTCTTTGTACAGCCTGACCCATTCATCGCTCGGGAACGGAATACCCATGGTCGATCTCCTTTTTAATTACCGTCAGTCGTTGAGAATGTAGTCGTACCAAAACTTCTTGGACCGATCGAGCGCCAGGTCCACGTGAATGTGCTTGATCTGCGTGTACTCGAGGATGCCTTGCGGGCCGAGCTCGCGGCCGACGCCCGACTGCTTGTAGCCGCCGAACGGCGCCAGCGCGTTGAGCAGGTGGTAGTCGTTGATCCACACCGTGCCGGTGCGGATCTTCTTGGCGATGTCGATCGCCTTCGGAATGTCGCGCGAGAACACCGCGCCGCCCAGGCCGTACATGCTGTCATTCGCCATTTTGATCGCGTCGTTCAGGTCGGTGTACTTGATCACCGAGAGCACCGGCCCGAAGATCTCTTCCTGCGCGATGGTCGACGAGTTGCTGACCTGCTCGAAGATCGTCGGCTCGACGAAGAAGCCCTTCTTGAGGTGCGCCGGGCGCTTGCCGCCGCAGAGTAGCTTGGCTTCCTTGCGGCCGATGTCGATGTAGCCGAGCACCCGCTTGAGCTGCGAGGCCGAAATCACCGGGCCCATCGTGGTTTCGTAGTCGGCGGTGTCGCCGAGTTTGATGTGGGTGGTGCGCTCCAACAGGCGCTCCATGAACGTGTCGTAGATCGACGCCGGCACGAAGCAGCGCGTGCCCGATTCGCACACCTGCCCCGAGTGGAAGAACGTGCCGAACAGCGCGCCGTCGACGGCGACGGAGAGGTCGGCGTCGTCGCAGATGATCGTCGGACTCTTGCCGCCCAGTTCGAGCGTGACTTTTTTCACCGTGTCGGAAGCGAGCCTCATCACGCGCTTGCCGGTTTCGGTCGAGCCGGTCAGCGCGACTTTGTCGACCATCGGGTTCGTGCACAGCTCCTCGCCCACCACCGAGCCGTAGCCGATAACGACGTTGAGCACGCCCGGCGGCAGGCCGCATTCGGCCGCGGTCTTGGCGATTTCCAGCGCGGTGAGCGGCGTGTCGGTGGCCGGCTTGAGGACCACGCAATTGCCCATGATCATCGCCGGCGCGATTTTCCACACCGCCATCATGAACGGGAAGTTCCACGGGATGATGCCGGCGCACACGCCGATCGGCTCGCGGTGAACGAAATTCCACGAAACCGCCGGCATGTCGATCCAGGGCAGCGGCTCGTAGGTCGGCGCGCGTTCGCCGAGTTCGATCAGCGCCTTGAAGTGCTCGATGCCGATGGGAATGTCCATCATCGAGGTCTTGCGAATGGTGGCGCCGGCGTCGGCCGCTTCGATCTGCGCCAACTCTTCCTGACGCTCCCGCAGCCGGTCGACGATCTTCATCAGAATCTTGGCGCGCTCGCGCACGTCCATCCCGCTCCAGGTGCGCGCGTCGAACGCTTTGCGCGCGGCGGCGATGGCGCGTTGGGTGTCGCCTTTCGTGGCGACCGGGACCATGGCGATCGGCTCCTCGGTCGCCGGGTTGATCGTCGGCCGCGTTTCGCCGGTTTCGGCGTCGACGAACTTGCCGTCGATATATAGTTTGTATTTCTCCATTGGCCTCTCCTGGGTTATTTTAGTTTTTGGTGTCGGACGTGGTTCACCCCAAGAACAACATTCCCGCACAAGATAACAAACAAATTGATGCGATTCCCGTCTAACACGTTGACTATATGGTAGGTTTCCGATTTGTCAACTGGATGTACTCACTTTGCCTAAACAAGGGGCTTAAGCCCCTTGTTGGCGAATCATCAACGCGGTTTTCTTGACTCTTCCACCCTGGCCGCTCGCTCGAAGTCTTCGACCAGCATTTTGTATTTCTCGTGGATCAGGCCGGCGTCGAAATCGTAGCCTTCCTGCAGCATCTGGTCTTTTTCGGCCTGGGAGAAGTGCTCCATCACCGGCAGGAAAAAGCCCTTGTCTTCTTTCTCGATATGTTTCGGGTAGAACGCGGTCAAAGCGGTGATCGCGTCGGCCAGAGCCGCCGACGCCGTCTTGTCGCCTTGCACGTAGCGGTCCTTGGCGGCGACGATCTCGGCCACCTTACTTCGGCCCCAGACATGCTCCGCGACCAATTCGTCCATGATACGGCGGTGGTCGGGCGGAATGTTCTTCTTGGCCAACTCGCGAAATAAAATGTTCTCTTCTTTGCCGTGATGGCAGCGGTCGGCATACGTGCGAATGAAATCCACCGCATGATCGACGAACACAATATCCGCCTGGCCGGTCTGCTTCATTCGTTGTACCGCGCGATCGATCTGCCGGATCATCCGTTCGATGAGCCGGTGCTCGATCATCAGCGGACCAATCGGCATCATCTTTTTTTTGCGGTCCATGGTTCGTGACTCCTGCGGTTTGAATCGCACGTCCCCCATCAACGGCGACATGCGCATTCATAAAGTTAGCTTCGCTTCAATATAGAGGATGTATGGCATAATGACTATCAGGAATTCCCCGACTGATAGCCGCGAAATCCCTGAGCGCGGCACTCGTGACTGAAGGGGGAAATCAGCCCGGCCTCCGATGGCCCCCGACATTCCCCTGAAAAGCGGTTATTGCGAACCGGCGCCCGGCGGCGCGCTCGGCGGCGCAATGGGGTCCGACATCATCGGTAGCTCTCATGATCGTTCTCCTTCCTGAGCGAAGGTTAAGACCGCTCTCGGCGCACGGCTAGATTTCGTGTGACCTGGTTGCGGGTCGCGGGCGACAAGATCAATATACGCCGTCTTTTGAAACTCGAAAGGAACGTCCATCGTGGAACGCGCAGCGGCGCTGGTGCGGGAGATACGCGCTTATTGCCGGTTCCATGCGGACCCGCAAAAGGCGAAAAAGTATGAGCGCTATTTCAAAGAAGGTTACGACGCGTGGGGGCTGCTCGAGAAAGACGACCCGCTGTGGATCATCAAGCAGCCGGCGTGGCTGGAGAAGTACCGCGATCTCGGCCTGCGCGGCTTTCTGAAAGTCGGCGAGCAGCTCTTCGCGAGCGGGAAATATGAAGAGGGCGCGCTGGCGATTCGGTTCCTCAAGGCGCGGCGCGACGAAATGGATGCGCGCGCGGTGGCGTCGCTGACGAAATGGTTCGCCGCCGGCATCGCCAACTGGGCGCACACCGACATGTTGTGCGGCGAAGTGCTGACGCCGCTGCTGGTGAGCGGGCGCGTGACCACGGCCGCGTTCGAGCCATGGCGCAAATCGAAACACCGGTTTCAGCGGCGGGCGTCGGTCGTGGCGTTGCTCGGTCTCGTGCGAAAAGGCGACGCGATCAAACCATTGGCCGAGTTTGCCCGCCCGCTGATGTTGGACGACGAACGCGTGGTGCACCAAGGCGTGGGTTGGTTTCTGCGCGAGGCGTGGAAGAAAGAACCGCAGCCGGTCGAAGCCCTGCTGCTCGAATTCAAAAACACGGCGCCGCGGCTGATTTTCCAGTACGCGACCGAGAAGATGACCCCGGCGCAAAAAACCAGATTCAAGAAGGACAAGCAATGAGCGACGTGCAGCCGAAAGTAGTGAGCACCGGCCCGAAGAAACCGCACCGATCTGCTTCAATGATGTTCATGATCAACAATTTTATCTTGCTGATCCTCGTGCTGGTGCTCTTCCGCCCCGGGCGAGCGGCGCTGGCCGACGCGCTGCTCTGCGGGCTGATCATGACGTGGGTGAACTTTTTTCTGGCGCTGGGCGCCGCGCGGCTGCGGTTATGGACCGTGCGCGGCAAATGGCGCCTCGCGGGGTATCCGCTGCCCATGATCGTGGCCTGGCTCTTCGCGACGACGAGCTATCTCGTTATCTTCTCCTGGATCGGCTCTTGTTTCTGGAAAACGCTTTTTATCTTGGTGCTGGGATTCGGCGGGTCGATGTGGGATCTCTTCCTGCACACGCGGTTCCACATCCTCAAGATGGATCGCGCCAAGCCGTGGCAGTTGATAACCTATTGGATGGCGCTGACGATCGCCGGCGCGGTGGTGTTTCTCGTCGTACACCGAAGCGCGTAACGTCGGCGACGTCGCCAGCGATCTTTAGCTAGACGTTGGGAATCTGCAGCCAGCCCTGAAAGGGCGTCATTCGCTAGCCCAGGGCGTAAGCCCTGTGGGTTGAGATGCGCCGTTCAATCAGAGCCCGGAAAGGGCGTCATCGGGTGACTTGGGACCTAGCTATGCCGCCCCTTCGGGGCTCTCGCTCGATATGGTCGGTTCCTCCCCAGGGCTGGCGCCCTGGGCTTACGGATAACGCCCCTTCGGGGCTCATGAACACGGCAGACCCGAGTCTTGTGCGCATTCAAAATCGCGACATTCACCAGCCCGAGCTTAGTCCCGCTCATCTCTTCCACGGTGATTGAAACGGCTTCGTCCGATCCTTCACGCTGAACGGCCACAAGAAACCGCCTTGGGTCGGGCGTCGGCCAAGCAGCGCGAATGTCCGCTCGGCGCCGAAATGAAACCACATCGGATACGAGAGCACGAGAAACAACGCCAGCCAGCGGCTGATCGGGCGCAGCGCGTGCACGTGCCCCAACCACGGGTGGGCGCCCAGCGCGCTCACCAGCGCGTTTAGCCAGAAAACGGCGATGATGATGGTTCCGGTGTGGACGAAGAAGTCCGGATGTTTGACCACCAGCCATTTCGCGTGCAGCCGCGCGACGATAATCCCCAGCACAAACAGGACCGGGATGTCCCAAACCCAAATCATCATTCGAGCCACCCCCTTTCTTTGCACCAGGCGATGTATTCCCACAGCCCCTGGCGAGGATCGGGATAACGAAATTCAAAACCCAGGTCTTTGATCTTCTGATTGCTGAACCAGTATTGATGCGTGATGTATTCGACCATCGGCACATCGACCTTCGGCCGCAGGCCTTGCGCCCGCGCGCGGAGGTCCAGTTTCTTGACGACCTCGAGGCCGATGTTCGCGCAGTATTTGTACGCCGGCCACCAAATCGGCAGGCGAACGTAGGGCACTCCCAGCGCTTCGTAAAGAAACGCCATCAGGTCCGGCTGGGTGATGATGTTGGAGAGCACGTTGTACGCCTGGCCAGCCGCTTCGTTCTTTTCCGCAAGGAACAACGCGGCGCGCACGAGATCGGTCACCTGCACGCTGGGAAACATCAGCGTGTGTTTTTTCGGATACCAGGTGATGAGAATGCCGGCGCCCATCTTCTGCAGCGCGTAAAGAATGTGATAGACGCCATAGCGATGCCGCGGCCCGTAGATCGGCGCCGGTCGAATCACGGTCAACGGGAAGTTTTCTTTCTGGTGCAACTCCCAGACAATTTTCTCTTGCTCGACTTTGGATTTCGAATAAAGGTTCGGCGGATTGAACGGATCCTTCTCCGTGCCCGGCGGGTTTTTGATTTCGCCGTAGACGCCGTCGGTGCTCCAGTGCACAAAACGCCCCACGCCCGCCTGGAGCGCCTGCTGCGCGAGGTTGCGCGTGCCTTCCACGTTGACCTTGTACAACACGTCCCACGCAGCGAAGTAGTCATACAGCGAGGCGACGTGGAAGACCGCGTCATATGCGCGGCCGGCGAAGAGCGGCGCGAGCGTTTCGGGTTTGGTGAGGTCCGCCGGCACAAATTCGACGCCCAGGTTTTTCAGGAAGTCGTCGTAATACTCGGGATGGAGATCGCCGCACTCGCAGTAGTAGACGGCGTGCGCCTGTCTTTCCAGGTCGGTGGCCGTGACTTCCCAACCGCTCTGCTTCAGATGCTCGACCATGTGCGTGCCGGTGAAGCCGCACGCGCCGGTCACCAGCGCTCTTTTGGGCATTGTTGCACCCCTGACCGTTCTCGCGTTTGTTGAAACAGAAAACCCCGTTTGATATTTGGATCATAACCGATCCGCTGATCGCTCGCAAAGGGTTTTCATCATGCGACGAATGGTTTACCATCCCGCGCGACACAACCAGGCGGAAACGGCAGGCGGCCAACATGTGGTACATGATCCGGGCCATCTCGTTACGACGGATGCTGGAACACAAGCTGCGCACCACGCTCACGATTCTCGGCATCGCGCTCGGGGTCGCCGGCTTCATCGCGGTGCAGATGATCACCGCGACGCTCAGCGATTCGTTTTCGCGGATGATCGATCAGGTCGCGGGCCGCGTGCAGTTGCAGATCACCAGCGGCGAAACCGGCGTCGAAGAATCGGTGCTCAAACAAATTCAGGGGCAGCCCGATCTCTACGCCGCGCTGCCGGTCATTCAGGCGGTGACGCGGTCCGAAAGCGGCCAGACGATGTTGGTGCTGGCGGTCGATACGCTCAACGACAAGGTCGCCCGCGACTACAAGATGAAGGACAAGACGGGCGCGGAGATTTCCGATCCGCTGCTCTTCCTGAATGCGCGCAACGCCATTCTGCTCAGCCGCGATTTTGCGCAGCGCTACCACATCAAGATCGACGAGCCGCTCACCCTGGTCACCAGCCAGGGCAAGACGACGTTCATGGTGCGCGGTCTGCTCGAACCGCAGGGCGCGGCCGAGGCCTTCGGCGGCAACTTCGCCTTGATGGATATTTACGCCGCCCAGCTTCTTTTCGGGCGCGAAGGCAAATTCGATTCGATCGACCTGATGCTCAAACCCGGCGTCGATATCGAAGCGGTGCGCGAAAAAATCTCACGCCTGCTCGGCGGGAAATATGAGGTCATGCATCCGCAGGAGCGCTCGTCGGGCGTCGAAAACATGATGCTGTCGTTTCACCTCGGGCTGGCGCTGCTGGCGGTTATCGTGCTCGCGATGGGCATTTTCATCATCATCAACACGGTCATGACCACCGTGCTGCAACGAAAACGCGAGATCGGCATGCAGCGCATGGTGGGCGTGACGCGCTGGGGCCTGTGGGGTTTGTTCAGCCTGGAAGGAGTGCTGTTCGGCTTCGCGGGTTCGGTCGTCGGCATCGCCGCCGGCTACTTCATGGGACGCGAGGCGGTGCTCTACTTCGCCTCCAGCGTCTCCAGCATGTTCGTCATCGTCGATCTTTCGCGCGTGTCGTTTCATTGGGACCTGGCGCTCGAAGGCGTGATGCTCGGCGTGCTGGTCAGCCTCGGGGCTTCGCTCTATCCCGCGTGGCGCGCGACGCGCATCACTCCGCTGGAGGTGGTCGGCTCCGACTACAGCTTGTCGAAAGGCAAAGGCATCGCGCTGCGCCGGTGGTTGATCGTGCTCGTACCCGCGCTCAGCGCCGTCGTCTATCTCACCTTCGCGCCGTTTGGTTTTCAATTGAACGGCACGCGCCTCTTGTTGATCGCGCTCTTCCTGACCTTCATCTCAGTGACGCCGTTCGTCATGTACGTCTTGCTGCGTATCGCGCGCCTGCTGGTGGGCGGCCAATCGAGCGTGCTGGCGCGCCTCGCCGCCGAGAACATCCTGCGCGATCTGGGGCGCGCGGCGATGACCGTCGCCGCGTTCATGGTCGGCCTGGCGGTGATGATCGAAATCTATCTCTTTGTCACCGGCTCGAAGACCCAGATCGTCGATTGGATCAACGACGCGCTCAAGGCGGATTTGCTGGTGACCAGTTCAACGAATATCGCCTCCCGCGACGCCATCCCGATCGCGCCGGAGCTCGGCGACGAATTGCTCAAGGTTCCCGGCGTGCGCGCGGTGACCGCGTTTCGGTTGATGATGACCGACTACAATCACAACCGCATCGCGCTGGCGTCGATGGATTTCGACAAGAACATGAACGATGACCGATTACAGTTTGTCGAAGGCGATCGTGCAACCGCGCTACGACGATTGAAAGCCAATGAAGCGGTGGTGGTGACGCAAAACCTCGTGCTGCGGCAAAATCTGAAAGGCGCGACGAAGATTACTCTCGACACCCCGGAGGGAAAACGCGATTTCCCCATCGCCGGGGTCGTGATGGATTACGCCAGCGAACAAGGCGTGGTCCACCTCAACCGCTCGCTTTATGTGCAGGTCTTCAAGGACCCGATGGTGACCGACTTCGAGGTGTTTCTGAAACCGGGTTATGCGCTGACGGCGGTCCGCGACGCAATTTTCCAAAACGAAAAAGTGAAGCAGCACTTCGGGCTGTACGTGCTCACCAACCGCGAATTTAAGGGCCTGATCCTGACCGCGATCGATCAGCTTTTCGCGCTGGCTTATTCGCTCGAAGTGCTGGCGATGATCATCGCCTTCATGGGGATCATCAACAACCTGCTCGCC
>PMZC01000220.1 GCA_003170555.1 Deltaproteobacteria bacterium | reverse complement strand
CGTTATCGGCCTCGCCGCGCAGCACGAGGTTGGCGCCCGCGTGCAGGAACGGCCCGCCGTCGCCGCACGGGCCGACGACGGCCAGCGGCGCTTCCGGCCGGCGTGCGCGCAACGCGGTCAGCCACGCGACGACCGTGCGGTGCTCGACGCGATCGCTCCACAGCGCGATAGCAAGCGGGGCGTGTTCGCGCGCCAGGTCGGCGAGTTCATGCGGCGTGATCGGCCGCACGGCGGCGTCGATGATGTGCGTGGGGATCCGGCGCAGCATCAACGCCGACGCGACGCGCTCGAGCAAATCGGGCGGCCAGACGCGCCAGCGCCCGTCGTGCAGCGGCGCACGCACCAGCCAGACCTGACGTTTTTCGTTTGGCATCGCGGAATGACCCCGGCGCTCGATTCCCGCCCCGCGAGCGCTCCTGGCGAATAGTGTGGCAGAGTCGGCGGCGACGGGCAAGATGATCGGGCGTATCAACGCGGCTAGCGCAGATACCCCAGGCTGCGCAGCTTCTCGCGCATGTCGGGCGACGTGTCGTTGGTGATGACGCGCGGCGGAAAGCGGATATTGCTGCGGGCGCCCTGGTCTAGTTCGCGCTCCATTGGCGCGTACGCCTCCGGATGCGCGCGCCGCAGATCGTGGGCCTCGGTCGGGTCGCGCGACAGATCGTAGACGACCGGCGGATCGTGGCGCGTGCGGATGATCTTGTACGGCCATTGCACCATCGCGTGTTCCTGCGCCCACAAGGCGTCGACGTGCAGGAAGATCGACCGCGACGGCGCGGGGCGGCCCATCAGCAGCGGCAGCAGACTGACGCCGTCCATCTTCGGCGGGTGCGGCGCCTTGATGACGTCGGCCAGCGTGGGCAGGATGTCCACCAGGCTCACCGGCGCGGCGATGCGTTTGCNNCTCGCCGAACGATTCGCCGTGGTCGGCCACGAGCACCACCCAGGCATCGTCGTAACCAGGCAGGTCGTGGAGCGCGTCGCCCAAATAGGCGTCGAGCGCCGCCACCTCCGAGTCGTACATCGCGCGCGCGACCGCGATTTTGTCCGGATGCTTTTGGAAGTAGCCTTCGTTCTTCAGATCGACGATATCTTCCTTCTCCATGCGATCGATGTGTTTCTCCCAGTTCGGCAGATACCGGCTGGCCCACGGCTCCTGCGGCGTGTACGGATGGTGCGGGTCGAAGAAAAACATCATGACGAAAGTCGGTTGGCGGAAGCGCTGCTCGGCCACGACCCGCGGCGCGAGGCCGGCCCAGCTCGCCGCGACCGCTTCCTTCTTCATGAAAACGAAACCGGCGAACTCGTCGAAGCCCTCGGCGAAACCATATTGCGCGTTGATGTGGCCGTTGGCGCTGACGCCGTACGTGCGATAGCCGGCCTGCTTGAAGACCTTGGCGATCGACACGTAGGCGGGGTTCAGCGTCTCTTGCCGGACCACCTCCCCCTCCTGGGCCATGCCGCGAATGGTGCCGTGGTGGAACGGGTACAGTCCGGTCCAAATGCTGGCGACGCTCGGCACGGTCCAATCGGCGGAGGCGAAGCATTGCTCGAACAAGACGGCCGACGCGGCGAAGCGATCGAGCCCCGGCGTCGGTCGTTTGCCGCCGTAGCAGCTCAACGCGTCGACGCGCAGCGTGTCGATCATGATCAGATAGACCGGCGGCGGAGGCGGCGGCGGCTTGAAGCAACCGAACAACAGCGCGAACGCTGGAATCAAGGTCAGCCAGAACATTCGTCGCAAGTGTTGAATCCTCCCGCCGCGGACGAGGCAATGTACGGCAAAACGGAAAAGATGAAAACACGGCGCTTCGGCGCTTGATTCTGGCGCCCGGCCGGTGATAATGGCGGGCGCGAAGAATAATCAATTCCCAGCGGGCGATTGCGGATCAACATCTCCACGAGCGCCGGATATTCAGAATGTGGGATGCGGAGTGCGGAATGCGGAGTGAAAAGAAAGTCCTGGGGCTTGGGTCCTGGGGCTTGAGGGTTGCCAATTCGGGAGCTTTTTTCCACCCCTCAAGCCTCAAGTCTCAAGCCTCAAGACCCGTAGGGGAGTGCGGAATTCTGATCTTTGTCTTCGCGTTGGCGCTCCTGCTCGTCGCCACCAGCGCTCAGGCCCAGGTCGTCGAGACCCCGCCGGATGACGAAGTGCCATGGGGCCAGAATGTCTCCGGGTTTATGTCGGTGGCGTTGGGTCTGATTTATCTGCCGCAATTCGGCGTGTCCGCCACGCCGTCCGGCGAGAACTTCCGCTATCAGGCGCGCGAAGGCGTCGCCAACTTTCCGAATTTCTCGGCGCACCTGGCGTTCATTCCAGCCTTCGGCAACAACGGCGTCGCGGCGGAGGTCGGCTACGAGATCATGAGCATGCGCTGGCGGCAGACGGTCTCCGACGACGCGAACACCTACGGCGGCCATTCGACGCTGGCGCTGACCTTCATCAGCTTGTCGATCAACTACCTGCGCTATTTTCTCGAAGGCGCGGACCGCGTTTACCTGCTGGCGGGCGGCGGCTACGTGTGGGAGCGCGCGCGGCTCTCGACCGAAACCGGCGGCCAAGGCAGCACCGACGACTCCGGCTTCCCCAACTGGCGCGTCAACACCGGCTTCGGCTATCTGCACGAAACGCACGCCGGGGCGATCGGCTTCGAAATACGGGCGGACCTGCCGCTTTTGCAGTCCCGGCTCAATCTCACCGATCCGTACGGCCCGTATCAAGTCAAGTTGACGCACCCCTTGCTGCTGCGTCTGGCCGTGACGCTGATGGTCGGCCGGCTGCGGAGTACTACGCCGACGCACGCCGGCAATGACCAATGAAAAACCGGGGGCGGAGGACGCTGAGCGCGGGCCGGCGCCGGTCGTTTATTCGCAATTTTTCACTCTTCGTTCTTCATTTTTCATTTCGCCTTCGGTAAGCTCTCCCCATGCGCGCGATGATTCTCGAAACGATCGGCCGGCCGCTGCGGCTCGTCGATCCGCCGACGCCCGCGATCCGGCCCGGCTGCGTGCTGGTGCGCGTGCGGGCGTGCGGCGTTTGTCGGACTGACCTGCATGTGGTGGACGGCGAACTTCCCGCGCCGAAGCTGCCGCTCGTGCCGGGGCATCAGATCGTGGGGATCGTGGAGCAGATCGGCGCCGGCGTGACCGGCGTCGCGCTCGGCGACCGCGTGGGCGTGCCGTGGCTCGGCGGAAGCTGCGGCGCGTGCGAGTATTGCCGGTCGGGCCGCGAGAACTTGTGCGACCGCGCGCGCTACACCGGCTATCAAATCGACGGCGGCTTCGCCGAGTTCGCGCTGGCCGACGCGCGTTTTTGTTTTCCGCTGCCGGCGGATTATCCCGACCTGCAGGCTGCGCCGCTTTTGTGCGCGGGGCTGATCGGCTATCGCGCGCTGCGGATGGCCGGCGACGGCCGGCGCGTGGGGCTCTACGGCTTCGGCGCGGCGGCGCACATTCTGATTCAGGTGCTGCGCCATCAGGGGCGCGAGGTCTACGCCTTCACGCGTCCCGGCGACGAACCCGCGCAGCAATTCGCGCGCGAGCTTGGCGCGACGTGGGTCGGCGACGCCGGCCAGACCGCGCCCGCGCTGCTCGACGCGGCGATCATCTTCGCGCCCGCCGGCGAGCTCGTTCCGGCCGCGTTGCGCGCCACGGCGAAAGGCGGCGTGGTCGTCTGCGCGGGTATTCACATGAGCGACATCCCCTCGTTCCCCTACTCGATCCTCTGGGAGGAGCGGGTCCTCAGGTCGGTGGCCAACCTCACGCGCCG
>PMZC01000362.1 GCA_003170555.1 Deltaproteobacteria bacterium | reverse complement strand
ACCAGACCCCAGACCCCAATCCCCTCGCTCCCCCATCATCCCTTGAACCCGAACCCGAAACCGTCCAGAATGCGCCGGCCACTCACGGTCGCGACAACACCGACAAGGAAGTCGAGAAGGACCACTGATGAACGGCATCTGGGACAAGAACATCGCCGTGATCCTCAACGCCAATGCGCGCAAGGTGACCACCAAGCTCGTGAGCCGCGTGAAGAATTTCGTGCCCGAGGCGCAGCTCTACGTCAGCAAGACGATCGACGAAGGCCAGGAATACGTGCGCGACATCGTCCGCCGCGGCTACTCGCATGTGGTGCTCGGCGGCGGCGACGGCACGGTGGTCGAGATCCTCAACCAGTTCCGCAATTCGCTGCGCGAGTTCGGCAAGAACGAATTGCACATGCCGAAGCTCGGCTTCCTCAAACTCGGCACCGGCAACGCCTGGGCGGGGATGCTCGGTTCGGACAACGGCAAAAACACCTTGTCGCGCATGGCCGCGCACGCGAAATGGCGACTCCGGCGGTTCAATCTGCTGGAGGCCGACCAGCGGCTCTGCCACTTTTCGGGCATGGGTTGGGACGCCACCATCCTGAACGACTATCACTCCATGCGAGACCGGTTCGGCGTCGGACCGCTGCGCAAGTGGTTCGGCGGATTCGGGGGGTACCTCACCAGCATCGCGCTGAAAACGATTCCGGCGCAGATTTTCCGCAAGCCGCCGATGATCCGCGTCATCAACCGCTCCGCGGAGGTTTACGCCTGTTCGGGCGTCGACCAGGCGCGGCCGCTGGCGATCAAACCCGGCGACACGCTTTATGAAGGACCGGCCAACGTCTTCGGCGGCAGCACCACGCCGTACTACGGGTTCGGCCTGGCCGCTTATCCCTTCGCCCGGGTGAAGGAAGGGTTCATGAATTTCCGCGTGGTCACCGCGTCGGTGTTCGAGTGCGTGGCCAACTCGGTCAAGATTTTCCGCGGCGCCTACCGTTCGCCCCGCTTCATCGATTTTCTCGCCAAAGACGTGACCATCGAATCCGACCGGCCGATGCCGCTGCAGATCGGCGGCGACGTCCGGGGTCTGCGCGACCGCTGGGATCTGTCGGTGGCCGATTTTTCCGTGCAGGTGCTCGACCTCAGCATGGTGTGAGGGATTTGGGTCTAGGGTCTAGGGTCTAGGGTCTGGATTGGGTGGCACTGGCACACGGAGCGTAGCGTAGTTTGCCAGTGCTCACTTAATTGTGGATTGTCGATTGCGGATTGCGGATTGAGTCGCAGACGTAGCACAGCCGCCCTCGTTCATATTCGCTACGTTCTCCTCTTGCTTCTTCGCCCGCTCGCGGCAACTATAAGCAAATGTCCCAGTCATTTATGGAAGCCTATCGCCGACTCGCGCCCGAGGCCGGCCTGCCGCTCGAACTCGCGCCGGTGTTCGCGGCGTGGCACGAGCTGCTGGTGCGCTGGAATGTGAAGGTCAACCTGACGCGCGTCGTTGCGCCGCGTCGCGCGGTCGCCTATCACCTCGCCGACGCCGCGCCGCTCGCGCGCGTGTTGCCGCCCGGGGCGACGCTGCTCGACATCGGTTCGGGCGCCGGCGTACCGGGGCTGGTCGTCGCGGCGTTGCGGCCGGATGCGGCGGTGACGTGCGCGGAGTCGAGCGTGAAGAAGGCCGCGTTTCTCGGCCAAGCGGTCGCCGCGATGGGATTGCGCAACGTGGACGTGGTTCACGATCGCGCCGAGGATTTGCATGAGCGGTTCGACGTGGTGACCGCGCGGGCCGTGGTCGATCCGCCGGAGTTGGCGAAACGATTTGGGCATCTGCTCGCGGACGGCGGCGCGCTCGCGTTGTTCCTATCGACGCGCGCTGAGTTCGCCACGCCGGACGGATTTTCGATCGCGCAAGAAGTTGCATACACGTTGCCCGCCGGCGAAGGCGAGAGGCGATTGGTGTTGGTGAGGCGGTAGGGGCGACAATCGCCGCAATGTGGCACAGCCGCCCCCGGCTGTGATTTCGTAGGGGCAGGTCTTAGACCTGCCCGAAAGGGAAGGGCGGGTTTGAAACCCGCCCCTACGGTCCGCAATCCGCAATTTGAAACTACGTCCCGATGATCACTTCGCCGATGACGCGCGGCAGTGCGCGGTAGACGCGCCTCTTCAGGGTGAGGTAGCTCTGGAAGCCGTGCGCCGTTTCGGCGTTGATCGTGCGCCACGTGCGGCTGCGCGTCAGGGCTAGAATCGACAAGCGCAGCACCCAGCCGCGGTAGAGCTTCGGGTGCAACCGCGCCGACTTCGCCAGTTCGGGTACGAGCGATTCGTGCAAGCGCGCGGGATAGCCGCCGACGTCGTCGCACAAAATACATTCCGCCGCGAGTTTGCCGCTGGCCAGCGCGTAGGAGATGCCTTCGCCGGTGGTCACGTCGGCCAAACCGGCCGCGTCGCCGACGAGCAGCCAATCGGGCCCACCGAAGACGCGCGCGTCCCAGCGCGTCACGGCCGGCCCGCTCCAACCGTAATCCTCGCCGTTGGTGATATCGACGCCCGGCAAGTCCTCGGCGGCGAATTGACGCAGCAGCTTCCAGGCGAGTTCTTTGTCGAAGTGCTCGCCCGCCAACTCGATGCCGAGGCTGGCGTGATCGGGCCGCGGGAACCACCAGGCGTAGCCGCGCTGGTCCGGGAAAAAACGCACGACGATGCACGGCGCGAAGTTTCCGCGCACGAATCGGCCCACCGCGGTCGCCCGCTCGTCGCGCGTCAACACGACGTTTTGCAAGCGGGCGAGCGGGTCGTTCATGCCGCCCGCGCCGACCAGCACGTCGACCGAACGGCCATTCGCCTCCCACCCGCCGCCCGCGGCCCGCGCCAGGTCGGCCACGTGCTCGGGTATGATTTGCGCTCCCGCCTGCTCCGCCAGCCGGCGCAAAGCGCGATCGAGGATTCTGCGCGAGACGATGCGAATCGGCGGATCGAGGGTGAGGCAGGCCCGGCGGCCGGTCGGTCCGACGAGGTGGAACTCGCGCGCTTCGGCCCACGGCAAATCGAGGCGGGCGAGTTCGGGCAGGGCGCGGAACGCGCGGGCGGTCAGGCCGCCGCCGCACGGTTTCTCGCGGTCGGGTTCGCGTTCGAAAAGCAAAACGCGCGCGCCGCCGCGGGCCAGCGTCAGGGCGCACGCACTGCCGGCCGGACCTCCGCCGATGATGCCGACCGTTTTCATCGTCTTTTTTCCCGCGGTGCTGTTTGTCGAGTCTTCCGCGAAATCATGCAATCAGCCCTGAAAGGGCGTCATCCCACAGCCCAGGGCGTGAGCCCTGGGTCGGCGGGCGACCCCCGAACAGAGCCCTGTAAGGGCGACATCAACACGCAAGCGGTCCCATTAATGCCGCCCCTTCAGGGCTTTCTTTTTTCTTGACCGCGCTTCCCCAGGGCTTACGCCCTGGGCTATTTGATAACGCCCCTACGGGGCTGGAACACCGTCGACTTCGTTCGTAAAACAATGCGGTTGATATCAACGTCAAGAACATCGCCGGCCAATACCCTCTACAACGAATCGGGTGCGGTCGGCTGCTCGCGGAAGACCTGCGGGTCATGCGACGGCCAGATCAGCACGTCGGGATTCGCCTGCACCAGGCGCCTCAGGCGGCACAGCGTGTCCCAGGTCGCGTCGCGGTCGTCGTACACGCCCATCAGCACCGGCTGCTCGATATTGCGCAAGGTGTACGCCGCGTCGCCGACCAGCAGCACCAGTCCGTGCGGCGTGCGCGCCAGTACGCCGACCTGCCCCGGCGAATGGCCCGGCAGCGGCACGAGATAAATCGAACCGTCGCCGTACAGATCGACGCTGCCCGGAAAAGTGAGTAGCGGCTTGGTTCCGGCGAAGTCCACTTTCTGAATCTTCATCGCCGCCGGAAAGTCGTCGCTCATGTAGCCGCCCAACATGCCGCCGTGACGGCCCGCGTGCAGCTCGGCGTCGGTCAGGTGAAACGTCGCCGACAAAAACGCGCGATTCGCGCCGGTGTGATCGAAGTGAGCGTGCGTGATCACCACGTCGGTCACTTTCGCCGGATCGATGCCCATCGCGGCCACGCGCGCCGGCACGTCCCAGCCCGGACGCAAGTTCAGCCGCTTCAGCTCGTCGCGCGCCAGATACGCGGCGCACTTGCCGAGGTACAACGCCGGATCGGTCGTCAGCGCGGGCGCCAGACCCGTGTCGACCAGCAGGTACTTGCCCTGGCGCTCGATGAGATACGCGGGCAGCGGCACGGTCGCAGTTTTACGGCTGTCGCCGCCGGCGTAAAGATGCGCTTCGTCCATGCGCGCCCAACCGGCGAGCAGCGAAGTCAGTCGCGTGACCTGGGCGCCGTCGGGCACAGGGACCACGGCCAGGTCGCCGTACCGCACCGGGCCCGCCGTTCCCGCGGCCGCTCCGCATTGAGCGCCGGTCAACAAGGGAAAGAGCAACAGAAAGACAATCGCGCCGAACCGCAGATGCTGCTTCATTCGCTGATACACCCCTGCACGCAATCGTAAAGGTCGATGCACGCGTCGCCGAATTGTTCGTAGCAATCGATCAGGCACGGCCAGACGTGGAAATCGACCGCCACGCAGCTCGCCGTCGCCTCGTCTTCGGTCATCACCGTGCCGCCCAGGCTCAACTCGAAGTGGCAGGTCTCATAGAAAATCTGCATGAACGGCGCGCACTCGGTGGTGTCGTACGGCGGTTGCCTGTCGTCGTCGGCGTCGTCATCGACCACCGTGTCGTCGTCGACCACCGTATCGTCGTCGATCGTATCGTCGTCGACCGTGTCGTCGTCGATCGTGTCGTCATCGACGGTGTCGTCGTCCACTTGATTGTCGTCGTCGCTGCTGCTGCTGTTGTTGTTGCACGAACTGCAGCCGTACAGCCCGACCACCAGGCCCAGCACCACCAGCCAGAACAAAAACCAGCCGCGTTTCATGGCCGCCTCCCGGATACAATACATATTTGAGGGTACGAGAAAAGGTGAAGTATTGCAAACGCGCGGGGCGCGATCTATCGTTATGTTTCCTTTTGAGGTGCGGCATGGCGGGAGAAGACAAAGATCAATTGGCGCAGGCGATGAGCGAGCTGGTCGATAGCGTGTCGCGGCTGCGCGATCTGGGCCGACGGCTGACCGCGCGGGAGGAAAAGCTCGTGCTGCTGGCGCGTCAGGCGCCGAAACCGCGTCCGGCGGCGGCCAAAAGCGCGGCGAAGGCGAAGCCACAGGCGGCGGCGGACGACGATCGCCCGCGCGGCGACTGGACGATCGCGGCGCCCGAAAGCCTGGAGGCCGTTCGCGCCGAGATGGGCGACTGCCATCGGTGCAAGCTGGGCGCCGGCCGCAAGAACCTCGTCTTCGGCGAAGGAAATCCGCACGCGGAGTTGATGTTCATCGGGGAAGCGCCGGGGGCCGATGAAGATCGCCTCGGCCGGCCGTTCGTCGGACGCGCGGGCGATCTGCTCACCAAGATGATCGAGGCGATGGGCAAGCGGCGCGACGACGTGTATATCGCCAACATCCTCAAAAGCCGACCGCCCGAAAACCGCGATCCCGAGCCGGATGAAGTCGCCGCGTGCGAGCCGTTTCTGCTCAAACAGATTCAGGTGATTCGGCCGAAGGTGATCGTCGCGCTGGGCCGCATCGCCGTGCAGAACCTGCTGCAAACCAAAACGCCGATCAGCCAACTGCGCGGCCAGTGGCGGCTGTACCACGACATCAAGGTCATGCCGACGTTCCACCCGGCGTACTTGCTGCGCAACGAGGCGGGCAAGAAACCGGTGTGGGACGACCTGCAGCAAGTCATGCGGGAGCTCGGCTGGAGCCTGCCGAGGAAGGGAAAATGAACACGCGCCAAGTCCGTTTGCGTCAAGCCTGGTTGATTTTCTGGACGACGCTGCTCTTGCTCGGCCTGGCTTTGGCCGCCTGGTCGCAGACCGCGCCGCCGAACGCGCGGCCGGTGTACGTGATCACCATCAACGGCGTGATCAACCCGGGCAGCGCCGACTTCATCATCAAGTCGATCGACCGCGCGCAAAGCGAAGGCGCGGCGGCGCTGGTCATCGAGCTCGACACGCCGGGCGGCATGTTGGATTCGACGCGCGAAATCGTGCAGAAGATGCTGGCCAGCATGACGCCGATCATCGTCTTCGTCACGCCGTCGGGCGCGCACGCCGGCAGCGCGGGAACGATGATCACTCTCGCGGCGAATCTGGCGGTGATGGCCCCGTCCACCTCGATCGGCGCGGCCAGTCCGGTCGCGATGAACGGCGAGATGGATCAGACGATGAAGAACAAGGCCTTCAACGACACCACCGCTTTCGTGCAGGGCATCGCCGAGGCGCGCGGGCGCAACGTCGAGTGGGCGAAGAAGGCGGTCACCGAGGCGGCGGCGGTCACGGCGAGTGAGGCCGAGCGGCTCGAGGTGATCGACTTCGTGGTCGATTCGCTGCCGGCGCTGCTCAACCGCGCCGACGGCCGCAAAGTGAAGCTCGCCGACCATTCCGAAGTCACGCTGCTGGTGAAGACCGCGCGCATCGAACGCCTCGAGATGAGCCTGAAGCAGAAGGCCGTCTTCTGGTTGGCCGATCCGAACCTGATCTACTTCTTCATGATCATCGCCATGCTCGGCATCTACGCCGAGTTCTCGCATCCGGGGTTGATCTTCCCCGGCGTCATCGGCGGCGTTTGTCTGATCCTGTTCCTGGTCAGCACGCAGATTCTGCCGATCAACACCTTCGGCCTGATCATGATCGCGCTGGGCATGGTATGTTTCATCTTGGAGTTCAAGTTCACCAGTTACGGGGCCTTGACGGCGGGAGGGATTATCCTGATGATTCTCGGCTCGCTCTTTCTGTTCGACAATCCGGAGAAAATCTTCCCGGCCGCGAGTTTCCGGGTGCGCGTGTCGTGGGGCCTGATCCTGCCCAGCGTCCTCGCGCTCGGCGCCTTCACGCTGTTCGTGGCGTACAAAGTCCTGCGCGCGCAGTTGCGCAAGGGCCTGACCGGCGAGGAAGGCATCGTGGGCGAGACCGGGCTGGCGACCACCGACGTCCACCAGGAAGGCAAGGTGCGCGTGCAGGGCATTCTGTGGGAAGCGTCGGCGGAGCAACTCATTCCGGCGGGCAGTAGAATCCGGGTGACCGCGGCCAGCGGCATCCGGTTGACCGTGGAACAAATTCCGTAAACCAAGGAACGGAAGAGGGGGAGGCAATCATGGGCGTTTCGTTTATGGCGACGGGCATTGTACTGGGCATCGTGGCGTTGATTCTGCTTTCGGGCATTCGCATCCTGAACGAATACGAACGCGGCGTCATCTTTCGCTTCGGCCGCATCATCACTTCGAAGACGCCGGGCATTCGCTGGATCATCCCGTTCGTCGACCGCATGGTGCGCATGAGCACGCGCGTCGTGGCCACCGACGTGCCGCCGCAGGACGTGATCACGCGCGACAACGTGTCGGTCAAGGTGAACGCGGTCATCTACTTCAAGGTGATGGATCCGATCAAGGCGGTCATCGAGGTCGAGAACTATCTGTACGCGACCAGCCAGATGAGCCAGACCACGCTGCGCAGCGTGCTGGGCCAGAGCGATCTCGACGAACTGCTGTCGCAGCGCGAGAATATCAACCAGCGGCTGCAGACGATCATCGACACGCACACCGACCCGTGGGGCGTGAAGGTCACCGCGGTCGAGGTCAAGCACGTCGACCTGCCGCAGGAAATGCAGCGCGCGATGGCCAAGCAGGCCGAGGCCGAGCGCGAACGCCGCGCCAAAGTGATCAACGCCGAGGGCGAATTCCAGGCGTCGAAACGGCTCGCCGAGGCGGCCGAGATCATCAGCAAGAACCCGACCACGCTGCAGTTGCGCTATTTGCAGACGCTGGCCGAGATCGCCACCGAAAACAATTCGACGACGATCTTCCCGCTGCCGATCGATTTGCTGACGGCCTTCATGAAGAAATAAACTGAGGATCCCGCACGGCATGCCGCACCGGAAGCACAACACCAGCCCGCCGTCGCTCGAAGTCGCCGAGCGCGTCGCGCGCCTCGAGCGCGAGAACGTCGAGCTGCGCCGCGCCAACGCCGAGTTGAAGCAGCGCACGCTCGAGCTGTTCAGCGTCTTCGAGCTGACCACGTCGCTCGGCGCCAACCTGCGTTTCGACCGGCTGGCCGGCGGCTCGATGGATTTTCTCAGCGAGCTGCTGGGCATCGAACGCTTTTCGCTGCTGCTGCACGATCCGCACGACGGCAAGCTGTATATCCGCGCCGCGCTGGGCATTCCGCACGAAGCGCGCGAGGGCTGCGTCATCACGCCGCCCGAAGGCGTCGCGGGCTACGTGTTCACCACCGGCCAGGCGATGTACGTGCCCGACGTCACCGCCGAGCCGCGCTATCTCTACTACAAGGGTTACGGCCCGCAGAGCGGCAGCCTGCTGGCGATTCCGCTGCTCGACGATGAGGGCCGGCCGTTCGGCGTGCTCAACATCAGCAAGCCGGAGGCCAATGGGTTTTCCGACAGCGAACTGGTGCTGTACGGCGCGGTGGCGCGGCAGACTTCGGCCGTCGTGCAGAACTTCCGCACCGTCGAGCGGCTGCGCGAACTGTCGCAGACCGACGAGCTGACCGGCGCGGCCAACCGCCGCGCGTTTATGGCGCGGCTGGCCGAGGAGCACGAGCGGCACCAGCGCTACGGCGAGCGGTACACGCTGCTGATGATCGACGTCGATTTTTTCAAACGGTATAACGACCGGCACGGCCACCTGGAAGGCGACTACGCGCTGCAGAAAATGACGACGCTGCTGCTGCAGCGTGTGCGCCAGTCGGATATCCTGGCGCGCTACGGCGGCGAGGAGTTCGTGGTGATGGCCGTCGAAACCGGCAAGGCCGAGGGCATCAAGCTGGCCGAAGCGCTGCGCGATGCGGTGCAACACACGCGCTTCACGCTGTCCGACGGCGCGCCGGCGTCGGAACTGTCGATCACCGTCGGCGTCGCGGCCTATCCGGAAGATGGCGCGGGGCGGCACGATGTGCTCGAACGCGCCGACAAAGCGCTGTACTACGGCAAGTCGCGCGGCCGCAATATCGTCTGCGCCGAAGTGCCCGCACAGAACGGCCCCGCCGAAGTGCAGCTCGCGTCGCCCGAGGCGGATTAGGCCCGTATGGACCTCGCCCGGTTCGATTTCACCTTGCCGCCCGCGCTCATCGCGCAACATCCCGCACCGCGACGCGACGCCAGCCGCCTGCTGGTGATTTCGCGCTCCGGGCCGTTGCGCCATCTGCATTTTCCCGACCTCGTGAATTTGTTGCAGCCGGAAGATCTGCTCGTGCGCAACGACACGCGCGTTCTGCCGGCGCGGTTGATCGGCCGGCGCGACACGGGCGGGCGCGTGGAGCTGTTGTTGTTGGAGCCCGTCGGGGCGGCTCGCTGGCGCGCGCTGGCCCGGCCGACGAAATCGCTGCGACCGGGAAAGAGGTTGATCTTCGATTTCCCCGTAGGGGCGGGCCTCGTGTCCGCCCCAGGTGGGCAAACGCCAGCGCCGTTTGTCTATGGCAACGTGATTGAAAAGCACGATGACGGCGCGGTCGTGGTCGAATTCGCGATCGACGCCGAAAAGTTCGATGCGTTGCTGGCGACGATCGGCCGCATGCCGCTGCCGCCGTACATTCATCGGCGTGACGACGAGACGCCGGAGGTGTTGGCCGAGGATCGCGATCGCTACCAAACGATCTACGCGCGCGAACCCGGCGCGGTCGCGGCGCCCACGGCCGGTCTGCATTTCACCGACGAGGTGCTGGCGCGTATTCGCGCCAAGGGCGTCGCCATCGCCGACCTCACGCTGCACGTCGGCGCGGGGACGTTCCTGCCGGTGCGCGTCGCGAACCTTGACGACCACGTCATGCACCACGAACGCTTCGCCTTGCCGCCGGAAACGGCCGACGCAATCGCCGCCTGTCGCCGGCGCGGCGGACGCGTGGCGGCAGTGGGTACAACCACGGCGCGCGTGCTCGAAACGCAGGCGAATGACGACGGCGCGGTCCGACCGGGCGCGGGTTCGACCAACCTGTTCATCAAACCGGGTCACGCGTGGCGCGCGGTCGACGTGCTGCTCACAAATTTTCATTTGCCCAAAAGCACGCTGCTCGTGCTGGTCTGCGCGCTGGCCGGAACCGACCGCCTGCTCGCCGCCTACCGCGAAGCCGTCGCGCGGGAGTATCGCTTTTTCAGTTACGGCGATGCATGCTGGATTGAACGAAATGAAGAATGAAAAATGAAGAATGAAAAATTTCGTTTCGAGCTCCTCGCCGCCGATCGCGCGACCAAGGCGCGGCGGGGCAAGCTGCATACGCCGCACGGGGAGGTGGACACTCCGGTGTTCATGCCGGTCGGCACGGCCGGTTCGGTCAAGACGCTCGACAACCGCGACCTCGACGAACTCGGCGCGCAACTCGTGCTGGCCAACACCTACCATCTTTATTTGCGCCCGGGTCACGAGGTGGTGCGCGCGCTCGGCGGACTGCACGGCTTCGTCAACCGGCCGCGGCCGTTCCTGACCGACTCCGGCGGCTTTCAGATTTTCTCGCTCAGCGAACTGCGCAAGATCACCGAAGAGGGCGTCCGCTTCGCCAGCCACATCGACGGCAGCCGCCACCTGCTGACGCCGGAGCTGTCGGTGGAAATCCAGGAGGCGCTGGGCGCGGATATCATCATGGCCTTCGACGAATGCATTCCGTATCCGGCCACGCATGAATACGTCCGCCAATCCACCGAGCGGACGCTGCGTTGGACGCGCCGCTGCCTCGACGCCAAGAAGCGCGACGACCAGGCGCTGTTCGGCATCGTGCAGGGCGGCATGTTCGAGGACCTGCGCGTGTGGAGCGCGCGCGAAACGACGGCGCTGGACCTGCCGGGCTACGCGCTGGGCGGGCTGTCGGTCGGCGAAAGCAAGGAACAGATGATGAACATGGCCGCCTTCGCGCTGCCGCTGCTGCCCGACGACCGGCCGCGTTACGTGATGGGCGTGGGTCACCCCGAGGATGTCCTCGACCTGATCGCCCAGGGCGCCGACCTGTTCGATTGCGTCATGCCCACCCGCAACGCGCGCACCGGCACGCTCTACACGCACGACGGGCGGATCAACATCCGCAACGCGCAGTACAAAGCCGACGGCCGTCCGCTCGACGCCGCGTGTTCGTGCTATACCTGTCGCACGCACAGCCGCGCGTACCTGCGCCACCTGTTTCTCGCCGGCGAACCGTCGGTGCTGCGGCTGCTGACGCTGCACAACCTCACGTTGTATTTCGAGTTGTTGCGCGGCGCGCGCGAGGCGATTGCAAACGGTAACTACTTTGACTATCATGCCGCGTTTCGGGGGCGGCTGGGTGCGCCCCGATTATAGCCTAGTAACTGAAGAGGTGTACGATGTTGACTGACCTCGCCCAAGCCATGGCCGGCCCGTCGGGAGGCGGCGGGGCGCCGGGCGCCGGCGGACAGGGGCTCATGCCGACGCTGCTGCTGTTCGGCGTGATGGCGATCATCTTCTATTTCTTTTTGATCCGCCCGCAGTCCAAGAAGCAGAAAGACCATCAGAGCATGCTCGGTCAGCTCAAGCGGGGCGACGAGGTGATCACCACCGGCGGAATGATCGGCAAAATCCACACGGTGAGCGACACCGTCGTGACGCTGGAGATCGCGCAGAACGTGCGCGTTCGCGTCCTCAAGGGTCAGATCGCCGGCCCCTATCAAGGCGAAACCAAGGAGGAATCCTGAGCTTAAGCGGCTAGCCCGCTCCAGCCGGGAGAAGTCTCATGATGTGGCAAGATAAACGCGTTTGGGTCATCGCGGTCGTGTTCGCGGTCTGCATCATTTGGTTGATTCCGACCATGACCGGGTGGGATCCGCCCTGGTGGCCCGCCCAGAAAATAAATCTCGGTCTCGATTTGCAGGGCGGCATGCACGTGGTGCTGGCCGTCGACGTCGACCGCGCGATCCGCGACGAGATGATCCACCATGTCGACACCATCAAGGCCGTCTTCAAGGATCGCAGTCTCGTTTACAAGGACGTGCATTTCGATCAGGCGAGGGGCGCGCTGGTGATCCAGTTTGACGACGCCGCGTCGCAAGCCAAGGTCGAGTCCTATCTGAAGGAAAACTGGCGAGACTTCGACGTGAAGAGCAGCGGCCTGGCCCTGTCGCTCACGATGAACAAGGCGTACGTGACCAGCGTGCGTTCGAACGCGCTGCGGCAGGCGAAGGAAACGATCAGCAATCGCGTCGACAAATTCAACGTGCGCGAGCCGGAAATCTACACGCAGGGCGCCGACCAGATCGTCGTGCGTTTGCCGGGCGAGGTCGATCCGGAGCGCGCCAAGAAATTGATCGGCCAAACCGCCGCGCTGGAATTCAAGCTGGTCAACGGCAAGGCGACGCGCGCGGCCACGAAGGAACAATTGCTGGCGCCGTTCGGCGGCCAGGAGCCGGCGGGTTACAAGGTGTATCCGGAGCGCGGCAAGGCGAGCACGGATATTGTCAGCTACTTCCTGCTGCGCGAGGTGCCCGAGCTGTCGGGCGCGTATCTGACCGACGCCCGCGCCGGCTACGACCAATATCAGCAGCCGGCCGTCGATTTCACCTTCAATTCCGAGGGTGCGCAGAAGTTCTCGACGATCACCGCGGCCAACATCGGCAAGCAACTGGCCATCGTGCTGGACAACGTGGTGTACAGCGCGCCGACCATTCAATCGCGCATCGGGGCGCGCGGGCAGATCACCGGCAGCTTCACGCGCGATGAGGCGCTCGACCTCTCCATCGTGTTGCGCGCGGGCGCGCTGCCCGTGCCGATTCGCATCGACGAAGAGCGCACCGTCGGCGCCACGCTGGGCGAAGATTCGATCCGCGCCGGCGTGCTCAGCTTCGCCGTCGGCGGCCTGGCCGTCGTGTTTTTCATGGGCTTCTACTACCGCAAGGCGGGCCTCGCGGCCGACCTGGCGATCATCGTCAACGTGGCGATGATTCTGGCCGGACTGGCCATGTTCGGCGCGACGCTGACCCTGCCGGGCATCGCCGGCGTTGTGCTGACGGTCGGCGTGGCGGTCGACGCCAACGTGATCATCGACGAACGAGTACGCGAGGAATGTCGGCTCGGCAAGACGCCCACCGCGGCCGTGCGCATCGGCTACGATCGGGCGTTCTGGACGATCTTCGACTCGCACATCACCGCGCTGATCGCCAGCGCCGTGCTGTACGAGTTCGGCACCGGCGCGATCAAGGGCTTCGCGGTGGCCCTGGGCATCGGCCTGATCGCCAGCCTGTTTACCTCCATTATCGTGACGCGCGTCATCATCGAACAGATGGCCGTACACGCCACGGACCACCTGAGCATCTGAGGCGACGACGATGAAGAAAGACAAAGCGGATCTGACGAACAAAGCCGACAAGCCGTCCAAACTGATCATCAAGACGAATTTCTTCGAGGTCATTCCCCAGGGTACGAAGATCGACTTCATGGGCATGGCCTGGTACATGATCATCATCACCACGGCGCTGTCGGTCATCTCCCTCGGGCTGGTTTTTTATCTGGGCTTCAACTGGAGCATCGACTTCGTCGGCGGTTTGGAGATGCGCGTCGAATTCAAGAACCAGGCGAAGAACGCGACCATTCACGACGTGCGCCGGGCCATGACCACGCTGCCCGCCGACCTGCCGTTGACCGATGTGCAGGTCACCAACTTCATTGTGCAGAATAAAAACGTCTACAGCATCAAGGCCAAGGGCGAGGAAAACGTCACCCGCGCCGGCGGCGATCAGGCGCTGCACGACTTGTCGGGCAAGGTGTTCAACTACCTGGCGCAGAAGTTCGGCAAGGAAAACGTCGAGGTGATCTCGGTCGACATGGTCGGTCCGCGCGTCGGCGCCAGCCTGCGCCGGCAAGGCATCTATTCGATCTTCTACTCGCTGCTCGGCATCCTGCTTTACATGGGCTACCGCTTCAATTACCGCTTCAGCCCGGGCGCCGTCGTGTGCCTGATGCACGACCTGGCCATCGTCGCCGGCGTCTATGCGGTGCTGCGGCTCGAAGTGGACCTGACGGTGATCGCGGCCTTTCTCACCATCGCCGGTTACGACGTGAACGACACGATCGTCGTCTTTGACCGGATTCGCGAAGGGCGGAACCAGAAGTACCGCACGCTGCCGGTCCGCGAGATGGTCAATCGCGCGATCAACGAAACGCTGAGCCGCACCGTGCTCACCTCGGGCGTCACGATGCTCGTGGTCATCGCGCTGCTGTTCCTCGGCGGCCAGATCCTGTTCAACTTCGCGCTGGCGATGACCATGGGCATCGTGCTCGGCACCTATTCCTCGATCTTCATCGCCAGCCCGCTCTACGTCTTCCTCGAAGAGCTCTACGTCAAGCGGCGCAAGGCCCGGGGCGCGAAAGCGTAGCGGAGGAGCCGTTGCGCATTAACCGGAAGCGGTGGGTCGCGGTCGAGGCGGACCCGCTCATCGAACGCCGGCTGATGCGCGAACTGGGCGTCGGGGCGATCACCGCGCACATTCTCGCCGGCCGCAACATGGGCGATCCCGCCCAGGTGCAAGCGTTTCTGCGGCCGCGGCTGGCCGATCTCATGCAGCCCGAAACCATGTGCGGCGCGCCGGCGGCCGCGGTGCGCATCGCCGACGCGGTCGAGCGCGGCGAGTCGATCGCCATTCACGGCGACTACGACGCCGACGGCGTCACGGCCACCGCGCTGCTGGTCGAATTCCTGCGCGCCATCGGCAGCAACGCCACGCCGTACATTCCCGACCGCATCGACCAGGGCTACGGCTTCGGGCCGGAGTCGGCGACGGACCTCGCGGCGCGCGGCCACAAGCTGCTGATCACGGTGGATTGCGGGGCCAACGATCACGACGCGGTGCGCGCGGCCGTCGCCGGGGGCATGGACGTGATCATCACCGACCACCACGAGATCGCCGGCGATCCGCCGCCCGCCGTGGCCGTGCTCAATCCGCACCAGGCCGCCTGCGGCTTTCACGGCGAACCGCTGGCGGGCGTGGGCATCGCCTTTTTTCTGGCCGGCGCCGTACGCGGGGAACTCGTCCGCCGCGGTCACGCCGGCGCGGCCGAATTCGATCTGAAGAGCGTGCTCGACCTCGTGGCGCTGGGCACCGTGGCCGACATCGTGCCGCTGACCGGGCAGAACCGCATCCTGGTCGCCCACGGCCTGCCGCTGCTCAACGAATCGCGCCGCCCGGGCGTCGCCGCGCTGCGCCAGGTGGCGAAGGTGGGCGTGCCGGTCCGCTGCGGCGACATCAGTTATCGCCTGGCCCCGCGCATCAACGCCGCCGGCCGGCTGAGTCACGCCGACGTCGGCGTCAATCTGCTGCTGACGCGCGACCCGGCCGAGGGCGAGACGATCGCGCGCCACCTGAACGAGGAAAACGCCAAGCGGCAGGCGATCGAGGCGCAGATCTTCAGCGAGGCCAAGGAGATGTTCGAGAAGATCGCGCGCCGCGAACGCCTGAGCACGATCGTGCTGGCGCATCCGGATTGGCATCCGGGCGTGATCGGCATCGTCGCCAGCCGCATGGTGGAGGAATTCAATCGCCCGACGATTCTGTTGCACGTGGGCGAGGACAGCGCGCGCGGCTCGGGCCGGTCCATCTCGGCGTTCAATTTGTTCGAGGCGCTGCAGGCCTGCGGCGAATTCCTGGAGGGCTTCGGCGGACACGCGCAGGCGGCCGGCGTGAAAGTGCGCCGCGATCAGATCGTCCCGTTCGCCATCGCGTTCGACGCCCACGCGCGCGCCACGCTGACGCCCGAAGACATGCTGCCGCGCCAGCGCGTCGACGCCTGGTGCGAGATCGACGATATCAGCGACACGCTGGTGCGCGAGTTGTCGATGCTCGCGCCGTTCGGTTTCGGCAACCCCGAGCCGGTGCTGGCCACGCGCGACGTGCCGGTGCTCGCCAAACAGGTCGTCGGTCACGACCACCTCAAGCTGCGCGTGCCCTGGCGCAAACGCGCGCTGGTGGTGATGGCCTATTCGCGCGCGGAGCTGCTCGAACACATCGGCTCGCGCGTCGATCTCGCCTACTCGCCCGAGTTCAACACCTTCGGCGGCGTCGAGCAAATCCAACTGCGCGTCAAAGACGTGGTCATCCCCGACCTGTGATTCTGAGTTTTATTTTCCCAGGGTTGGAAACTCTGGGCTAATTTCTCACGGCCGCATCACGGGCGAAGGGTCGAACCAGAAGCCGGGATCAGCAATCGGCCCCGTCAGGGGCCGGAGTCAATAGCCCAGGGTTTTAACCCTGGGTACATTTGCTCGATCAACCAATCAGCGAGCTTCGACGCGTACCACGCCAGCACATACGGCGGCGGGTGGATCTTCCGATATTCGTCGGAATGCCCCTGGGCGCTCAAGTAGTAAACGGGAACGTCCAACCCTTTCCAATAGCAGTCGACGCAGGGAATGCATTGCAGGTAGTAGCGCCCTTGCTTCACCGCGGCCTCGTCGGACTGATCCGGCGGCGCCGCGTAGGGACCGATGAAAACGAAGCTCTTCGTCTTGCCCTTCGTTTGCGAAATGAACTCGCGCATCCGGGCGCAGTTCACGCGCTCGAATTCATCGTGGTTCGGCGTCCACGCCTGGTGCGGGCCGAAACCGCCGCTGATCTCGGCGGCCGCCATCACCGAAAAGCGCAGCAGGCGCGAATGCTCGAACAACCAGACGCGGCCGGACCGCGGTAAAAACCAGACCAGCCACTTCGACCGGCGCGGCAGATAGTCGAGCCATAGTTCGGGATTCTTTTCGAAGTACGGCTCGACCGGCTCGCCCATCAGAAACGCGCGCTGGCCCGTATTCGACAGCGCGAAAACGATCGCGTCGGGCTCATAGCGCATGGACTCCCACGCGAGGTGCGCCGTCTGCGCGCCCACGTGGCAGCTCGTGCCGTAATTCCAGACTTCAAACTTGCCGCAGCCTTTGGCGTTCAGAAACATTTCCAGTTGCGCCGGCCACGCTTCTTCGTTTTTCACGCCGGTGCCGAAGACGTTCGAACCGCCCATGCAGAACACGCGGGTCACGCCCGGCGGCTTGGCGGCGCGACGCTCCGGCCCGCGCGCTCCCTGCGCGTTGATGTCCACGGTATAGCCGCCGTACGGGCCCTTTTGCGTCGAGTGCGAATTCGGCCGCAGGCGAAACCTGATTTCGTCGTTGGGGTCGGCCATCGTGTTGGCGTGGTAACCGTCGTAGTACCACAAGTTTTTTTTCAGGTAACGCCAATCGACGCCGGTGACGCGGATCACCAGTTCGCCGAGCGCCAACCCGGCGGCCAGCGCCACGAGCAGGATCACGATTCGCCGGCGGCGCGTTCGCCGAGAATTCAGGCTGGCTTGCTGCTGCATCGCGCCATCGTCGCGGGCCGTGGGCCGCCCGCTGTCGTGGTTATTTCGCGTACCAAGTCGTGCCGGCCGGCGTGTCCTTGAGCAGAATGCCGAGCGCGGCCAGTTCGTTGCGGATCACATCGGCGCGAGCGAAATCTTTCGCGGCGCGGGCCTGGTTGCGTTCGGCGATGCGGCGTTCGACGTCTTCGGCTTTCATCTCGTGCTGCGCCAGCACCAACTCCGCGCAACGCCGGCGGTAGTCGGCCGGTTCGGCGATGGGGAAGCCGAGCACGCCGCGCATCGCGTCGAACGCGCGGGCGGCCGCGGTGAACAACATCGCGCGGCCCGGCTCGTCCTTCAGCTTGCCCTTGGTCGCGAGGGTGTTGATCAGCGTGACCAGTTCGAAAAGCTGGCCCAGCGCGCGCGGCGTGTTGAAGTCGTCGTCCATCGCCTCGACGAACGTCGGCAGCACCGGCTGCAGCACCGCCCAGATTTCTTTCTGCGCCGGCGTGAGCTTCGCCTCGTCGGGCTCGGTCGGCGCGAAGGTCTGCGCGCGCAGCGTCTCCGCCGCGGTGTATACGCGGTCGACCGCCTCGCGCGCTTCCTGCAGCGCGCCGTCAAAGTAGTCGAGCGGGTGGCGGTAGTGCACGCCGAGCAGCACGAACCGCAGCACCTCGGGCGGGATCTTCGCCAGCACCTCGCGGATGGTGAAGAAGTTGCCCAGGCTCTTGGACATCTTCTCGTGGTTGATCTGCAGGAAGCCGTTGTGAAGCCAGTAGCGCACGAACGGCCGGCCGACCGCCGCCTCGGACTGCGCGATCTCGTTTTCGTGGTGCGGGAAAACCAGGTCCTGCCCGCCGCCGTGAATGTCGAACGGCTGGCCCAGGTAGTGGCTGCTCATCGCCGAGCACTCGATATGCCAGCCGGGCCGGCCCGCGCCCCACGGGCTGTCCCACGCCGGTTCGCCGGGCTTCGACGCCTTCCACAACGCGAAGTCGAGCGGGTCTTTTTTGTCTTCGTCCACGTCGACCCGCGCGCCGGACTGCATCTCGTCGATGTCGCGCCGCGACAGCTTGCCGTAGTCCGCGAACTTGCGCACCGAGAAATACACGCCGCTCTTTTTCTTGTAGGCGTAGCCGTTCTTTTCGAGCTGGCGGATGATCTCGATGATCTGCGGAATGTGGCCGGTGGCGCGCGGCTCGTGCGTCGGGCGCTCGATGCCCAGCGCGTTCATGTCGGTGTAAAACTCGCCGATGAACCGCTCGGCCAATTCCTGCGGCGGCACGCCGAGCTCATGGGCGCGGTTGATGATCTTGTCGTCCACGTCGGTGAAGTTGCGTACATAGGTGACCTGCAGGCCGCGATAGCGCAGGTAGCGGTAGATCACGTCGAAGATGACCTGACTGCGCGCGTGACCGATGTGGCAATGGTCGTAGACGGTCACGCCGCAAACGTACATCGTCACGCGGCCGGGCTGCCCGGGGACGAACTCTTCCTTGGCGCGGTGCAAGGTGTTGTACACGCGAAGCGGCATGGCGGCCTCCCGAGCCTCGGCGAAAACAAGTAGGGGCGTATTGCAATACGCCCCTACGCGATTGTCAACTCATCTAGCGGGTCTAGTGACCGGCCAGCAGCGTGTCGATCACCTTGCTGTAGAAATCTGCATCGCGGCGGCCGAGGAACAGGCGGCCGTTGATGAACACCGTCGGGGTGCTATGCACGCCGAGACTGTTGCCCAGGGCGACCTCGTCCTGAATCTGTTTCTTGACCTCTTCGCTGGCCATATCTTTCTTCAGCTTGCTCAGGTTGAGCTTGAACTCCTGCGCCAGCGGTTTGATCGCCGCATCGACGTTGTCGATCGGGTTGCCGCGCCACTCGGCCTGCGTGGCGAACAACTTCGTCACCACGTCCCAGAACTTGCCCTGTTTGCCCGCGGCGTAGGCGAAGCGGTGCCAGAACTCGGCGTGTTCGCCGTGGATCAGGAACGTCTGGAACACCAGGTGCGCCTTGCCCTCGTACTTCTTCATCACGGCTTCGATGATCGGATCGAGCTGGCCGCAATAGGGGCACATCAGCTCGGTGAACATCACGATGGTGACCGGCGCGTCGGCCGGACCGCGGGAAAACGCATTCGCGGCCGGCTTCACGTCCTTGACGGCGGCCATCTCCTGTTCGAAGGTCGGCCGGTTCGGCTGGTTCGGCCGCTGCCCGGCGTTGCCCATCGACTTGGCGGCCATGGTCTGCAGGCTCTGGATCGCGTCAGCGGTGACGTTGCCGCGCTCCAGGAACTTGATCATCTCCTTGGCGATGGTCGGGCTCGAAGCGGCCACGGCCAGCGCGAGCGCCGTTTCGGTCTGGTCGAGCTTGGCGAACTCCTGGTTCGACTTCGCCGCCCAACTGGCTCGCGTCATCGGCATGAAGTTGGTGTACCGCCCGACGGTAAACCCCAGGAACAAGATGCTGATCACGAACAACGCGATGACAATCTTCTTGGTCACGACACATACCTCCCTTGGAAGCGGAAAACCGCATTAATAACAGACAAACATACTCGCGGAGCAAGGCTTGTCAATAGTCGCGCGGCGTCGCCTCACCCGCCGGGTGGTCGTCGCCGGCGGCGCCATCCGTCACCTCATCGCCGACGCGATTTCCGCCGGCCGTCGCGCCGCCAAGGGTTTGGGCCACGCACGTATTAGAAAACGGCAATTGTCTCTTTGTACCTTGTGTGCAAAGATTTTCGTCGAACATTAGGGATTTTGCCAACTACGTTCTAAGTTCGACCGTTTAGTTCGGGTCGGAAAAGGGAGGCGCGCCATGAATCGTTCGACGTTTTGGCTTATTCCGATGGCGCTTGTTCTACTGACGCTGTCATTGGCCTGTAGCGGCTCGGGAAACGGCGGCGGAAACTCCCGTCAGGTGGACGACGACACCATATCGGATGATGACGTTTCGCCAACCGACGATGACTCCGCGCCGGACGATGATGCAAATGATGACGACACAGTTGAACTCACCTGGGTCTCGATCCCGGCGGGAACGTTCTGGATGGGGTGTGTGCCGCAAGACCCGGATTGTCTCGGAGACGATCTTCCACGCCATCAGGTGACGCTTCCAGCGTTCGAGATCACCAAGTCCGACATCACCCAAGGGCAATACCAGGCGGTGACGGGGAATAATCCCAGCTACTTCACCTCGTGTGGGGCGGATTGCCCGGTGGAGGAAGTGTCGTGGTTTGATGCAGATAGCTTCTGCCAAAAAATAGGCGGTCGGCTGGCAACGGAAGCCGAATGGGAGTATGCGGCACGGGCGGGAACGGACACCATCTACATTTGCGGTGACGATCGCTCGTGTTTGGATTCGATCGCGTGGTACTGGAACAATTCCGGCGAAACGACCCATCCGGTATGTCAGAAGACACCCAATGCCTGGGGTCTATGCGATATGACGGGCAATGTCTGGCAGTGGGTCAACGACTGGTATAACGAGAGTTATTATCCCATCTCTCCCGTGAACGATCCGCCGGGCCCGGCGACCGGCTCGGAGCGTGTTTTGCGCGGCGGTTCCTGGCAATACTCACCGAGGTTCGCACGCCCGTCGGTCCGGTTCAAATTCAACCCGGACTACCGCCTCAACTATCTCGGCTTTCGTTGTACGCGGGATTGAGATTTACCCTGTAGCCCTTTAGCTCCTTTTTTTCCTTCGCCTGCAATTTCCCCTTGCGTTTTCTCGCGCACGCCGTATAAGAAAAAAAATTCTCGCACGATGATCGCGGAGACCAGAGACCATGTCGGAAGCAAGCGATTGGGTGGTGATGAAGTTCGGCGGCACGAGCGTGTCGCGGCGGCAGCATTGGGAAACGATCGCGCAGGTGGCGCAGGCGCGGCTGGCCGAGGGATTGCGGCCGGTGATCGTCTGTTCGGCGCTGGCCAAGGTCACCAATATGCTCGAGGCGCTGCTGGCCGAGACGGAAAACGGCGGACAGCAGATCATTCTCGACAAGATTCAAACGCGCCACCGCGAGTTGGCGACCGAACTCGGGGTGGATTACGAAGCGCTGCTCGGCGAGTCGATGGCCGAGCTGTCGCGGCTGGCGCTCGGGGCGGCGTTGACCGGCGAAGTCAGCCCGCGGCTGCATGCGCGCGTGCTGGCGTGCGGCGAATTGATGTCCACGCGGCTCGGCGCGGCGTTTCTCACGGCGCAGGGATTGAACGCGCACTGGGCCGACGCCCGCGAGATGCTCGTCGCCGACGAAACCATACCCCGCGGTCCGCGGCAGCTCTATCTCGCCGCCACCTGCTGCGTCGCGCCGGACCCGGTGTGGCAAGAGCGCCTGCGCCAACTGCCCGCGCAGGTCATCGTCACCCAGGGCTTCATCGCGCGTAACCCCGCCGGCGACACGGTGCTGCTCGGCCGCGGCGGTTCGGACACCTCGGCCGCGTACTTCGCCGTGCTGCTGGCGGCGCGCCGCTGTGAAATCTGGACCGACGTGCCGGGCATCTTCACCGCCGACCCGCGCGAAATCCCCGCCGCGCGCCTGTTGCATCACCTCGACTACGAAGAGACGCAGGAAATCACCACGATGGGCGCGAAGGTGCTGCACCCGCGCTGCATCCGCCCGCTGGCCGACTGCCACATCCCGATCCACATTCTGTGCACGCAGCGGCCCGACGTCGAAGGCACGGTGATCACCTCCGACGTGCAGGAGGAAGGCGCGCAGGTCAAAGCCATCTGCTCGAAGTACAACATCACGCTGATCTCGATGGAAACCCTCGGCATGTGGCAGCAGGTCGGTTTTCTCGCCGACGTGTTCTGCTGCTTCAAAAAGCGCGGCCTGTCGGTCGACCTGATTTCGACGTCCGAAACCAACGTCACCGTTTCGCTCGACGGCACGGCCAACGTGCTGGGCGACGACACGCTCGCGCCGCTCCTGGCCGACCTGGGGCACATCTGCAACGTGAAGAAGATCGGACCGTGCGCGTCGGTGAGTTTGGTCGGCCGCCACATCCGCACCATCCTGCACGAACTGACGCCGGCGCTGGAGCTGTTCGGCGAATCGAAGATCCACATGGTGACGCAGGCGTCGAACGATCTGAACCTCACCTTCATCGTCGATGAGGATCAGGCCGAGCGGCTGGTCGATCGCCTGCACCACCTGCTGTTCGAAAGCGGCGCGTTCAGCAAGGCGCTGCTCGGTTCGACCTGGAGCGAAATCTTCGAGACCCGTGCGCCCGCGAAAGCCCGCGCGCCGCGGCCGTGGTGGCGCAAGCGCCGCGCCGAACTGCTGGCCCTGGCGGCGGAGGAAACGCCGCTGTATGTGTATGACGAAGGGACGCTCAACATGGCGGTCGAGCAACTGCTCGGCCTGCGCGCGATCAACCGGCTTTTCTATTCGATCAAGGCGAACGCGTTTCCGCCGATCCTCCGCCTCTTTGAGCAGCGCGGTCTGGGCTTCGAATGCGTGTCGCCCGGCGAGATCGCGCTGCTGCGCCGGCTGTTCCCCGAGCTCGACTGCCGCCGCATTCTCTTCACGCCCAACTTCGCCGCGCGACAGGAATACGAAGACGCGGTGAAGCTCGGCGTCATCGTCACGCTCGACAATCTGTTTCCGCTCGAACAGTGGCCGGCGATTTTTCAGGGGCAGGAAATTTTCGTGCGCATCGACCCGGGGCAGGGGCGCGGCCATCACCATCACGTCAAGACCGCGGGCGAGCGCTCGAAGTTCGGCGTGACGCCCGAGGAATTCGAGAAGCTGGTCAAGCTGGCCCGCGCCAACGGCACGCGCATCGTCGGCCTGCACGCGCATACCGGCAGCGGCATTCTCGAACACGAGAACTGGAAAGAGGTGGCGGCGTTTCTCGGTTCGCTCGCCGAGTCGCTGCCCGACGTGCGCGCGCTCGACCTCGGCGGCGGCCTGGGCGTCGTCGAGAAGCCGGGGCAGAACGCGCTCAATCTGGCCAAAGTCGACGAGGGCCTGCGCCACTTCCAGGCGGCGTATCCGCAGCTCGAACTCTGGATCGAACCGGGCCGCTTCCTCGTCGCGCACGCCGGCGTGCTGCTCGCGCGCGTCACGCAGACCAAACGCAAGCTCGGCGCGTATTACGTCGGCGTCAACGCGGGCATGAACGCACTGCTGCGCCCGGCGCTCTACGGCTCGTACCACGAGATCGTCAACCTCACGCGCGTCGATCATCGCGAGCGCGTGCAGGCGAACATCGTCGGCCCGATCTGCGAATCCGGCGACGTGCTCGGCCACGACCGCGACATCGCCCCGGCCCGCGAGGGCGACGTCATGCTGATCGCCACCGTCGGCGCCTACGGCTTCGTGATGAGCTCGAACTACAACCTGCGCCCCCCGCCGAAAGAGGTGTTTCTGCAAGCGGCGGGAAAAGTGTAAGAGCGTCGTTCCGCGCGCGATAAAAAATAGCGTCAAAAACGCTGTTTGTCCCTGTTGTCCCAAAGGACGACAATAGATATCATTCGTCTACTGCCATAACCTCGGGAGACAAAAATGAAATCAAAAATTAATCTTATTTCGGTAATTATCGGGGCCACAATATTGGCGGCCGTTGTACTGTTGTTCCACGGCGCTTCCAGCGGCCAAGATAGTCTCTTGTCCCTCTTGCCCGAGAAAAAGGTTGTTTTGAGCAATGTCCGTCAGTGTACATATATAATCTCAAGGCACATGATTCTTGGAGACCCTTGTTCAAGTAGTCCGTGCCCTTTGGGGTATAGCGTTGCAGCTTGCAACTGTAGTATCGACGAAAATAATTCGGATGATCTTTTTCCGGGACAATTCACCAAAGGACGCTTGGCAAATATCAAAGTACTTCCCGACAGAAACGTTTGTAGATGCGATTACTATTTCTCACCGGTTGGGCCAAATGATAATGACAGGAAAGAGATCGAAACAATACAAGCGGTTTGTATAAAAAACTAACACTTAGTAACATCTTTCAAAACGAGGGACCATCGGGCTGTTGCAAAATGTCTTTTTTGTCATTCTGAGCGCAGCGAAGAATCTGTTATTTGCGTTCACTTAATAGATCCTTCGCTTCGCTCAGGATGACAAAGAAGATCAGTTGCCATATCCCACTTTTTCCTGTTTTCCCGGTTGTCGCGTCTTCTCTCGCATCCTATGATCGTGCCGGAGTTCGAAGCGAAAGCCGAGTGAGGTTTCCATGGGCGCTGCCATCATCATTCTGATTGGCCTGAACGTGGCGATTCTGGTCGTCGCGATCGTGCTGCTCGCGCGCAAACCGAAGTCGGACGCCGCGGCGGTGGAGCAGCAGCTTGCGGCGCTCAATGCGGCGCAGGCGCGCGTCGAGGCGGGCGTGAAGGACGAGATCGCGCGGTTCCGCGAGGAAGCGGGAGGCGTCGCGGCGCGGCAGCGGCAGGAGCTCGGCGACCGCCTCAAGGGCTTCGAGGATTCGACGCTCGTGAAGCTCGGCCAGTTCAGCGAACTCAACACGCAGGGCCTGCAGCAGGTCCGCGGCACGCTCGACGCGCAATTGAAATCGCTCCAGGAGCAGAACAGCAAGAAGCTCGACGAGATGCGCCAGACCGTCGACGAGAAACTGCACGCGACGCTCGAGGCGCGGCTCGGCGAGGCGTTCAAGCAGGTCAGCGAGCGGCTGGAAAAGGTGCACCAGGGCCTCGGCGAAATGCAAAACCTCGCGGCCGGCGTCGGCGACCTGAAAAAGATTCTGTCCAACGTCAAGACGCGCGGCGTGTTCGGCGAGGTGCAGCTCGAACGGATCATCGAAGAAATCCTGACGCCGGAGCAATACGAAAAGAACGTCGCGACGAAGCCGGGCTCGAACGACCGCGTCGAGTTCGCGCTACGCTTGCCGGGACGCGCCGACGAGGGCGAGAAGCCGATCTGGCTGCCGATCGACGCGAAGTTCCCGATGGAAGATTACCACCGCCTGCTCGACGCGTATGACGCCGGCGACCTGCCGCGAATCGACGTGCAGCAGAAAAGCCTGCGCGCGACGATTGAGGTCCAGGCCGGCGCGATCCGCGACAAATACCTCGATCCGCCGCATACGACCGACTTCGCGATCATGTTCCTCGCGACCGAAAGCCTGTACGCCGAGGTGTTGCGCATTCCCGGCCTGATGGAATTTTTGCAACAGAAATTCCGCGTGACGATCACCGGCCCGACGACGCTCGCCGCCGTGCTCAACAGCCTGCAAATGGGCTTCCGCACGCTCGCCATCGCGAAACGGTCGAGCGAGGTCTGGGATCTGCTCGGCGCGGTCAAGACGCAATTCGACCGCTTCGGCGAGATTCTGGAAAAGACGCAGAAGAAGCTCACCGAGGCGAGCAACCTCATCGAGAAGGCCGAGAGCAAGACCAAGACCATCAGCCGGCGCCTGCGTACGGTGCAACTTCTGCCGCAGGAAAAGGCCGAGCTGCTGCTGCCGGAAGGCGAGCCGCTGCCGGAGCCGGAAGATGATACGCCGGCGTGAGAGCTTCTGCGGTCCGTTCAAGGCGCCGTCACCTGATGCTTGACGCGCGCGGCGAAATCTCGGCTAGATGTTTGGGCTCCAACGAAGCAAAGCAAAGGCCGTGATCTCGACATGAAGATGTCAGCCGTCTATCTCGGGCGCGTGCTGTTGACGCTGGCGGTGGCGCTGGTCGCCGTCGGCTTCTTTCTCGCGTCCAAGAACGGCGTGGTTTGGAACGACACCTATCTGATCCGCGTGCTGTCGCAGCTGGATATCTTTCACCATCTGGTTTACGTCTGGCTGATCGTCGCGGCCGTCGGGCTGTGGCTTGGCTTCCGCGGCTGGTCCGTTCCCCGGATCGTGAAGCCGGTCGGTCGCGTGCTGGTTTCGACGCTGCTTTCGCTGGCGCTGGGGGCCGCGCTGATCCTGGCGGTTCGCCTGGCGCGTCAGCGCGTGCCGTTGAACAACGCGCTGCTCGGCGCGGGCTATGTCGCGTTCAATTTCCTCGCCGTGTCGATTGCTTCGTTGTTTAGCCAAAAAGAATCAAAGGGACTGCGAGTCATCCGCCGCCTGGTGTTAGCGGCCGACCTGCTCGCGCCGCTGCTGGTATGGGAAGCCTATCGGGCGCGCTATCCGAAGTCGGTCCGGTGGCTGCAAATCGCGCCGCTCACGATGGTGTTGTTCCTCGCGTCGGCGCCCTGGTTGGTCAACCCCATGCAGGAATTCGACAATCACTACGATTTTCCTTCCAGCCTGCGGCGGATTACTTTCGGCGACGAAACGGTCTTTTGCTATCAAATCGAGGTCGATCCCACGGACGGCCAGCTCCTTTGCGCGGACAACGGCCACCGGGTTTGTAAGCTGGATCCAGCGACGGGCGCGTTCGGCAATTGCGGATCGGCGCAGCCCATCTGGGACGCGATCCAGGGCTTCGGCATCGATCAGTCGACCCGCGAAGTCGCCTATTTTGATCATTGCTCCCGAAATATTTTCTTTTTTGATGAGACGGACCTCCACCGACTCTCGTATTCGCCGTCGCCGTCGCCGGAGCC
>PMZC01000302.1:585-28049 GCA_003170555.1 Deltaproteobacteria bacterium | reverse complement strand
ATCTTGGTGAAGATGCCGCCGGCGATACGCAGCGCGGCCGCGCCCAGCGATTCGCCGATCGCGAATCCGATGAAGCACGGACCGGCGAAGTCGCCCGGCACAAACAGCAGAATGAACAGCATGATGACCAACTCAACGCTGATCAGCAACATGCCGATGCTCATGCCGGATTTCAACGGAATCGCCATCGTGGGATAAGGTTTTCCCGCGAGGCCGGCGAACGCCGTGCGCGAATTGGCCAGCGTGTTGATGCGCATGCCGAACCACGCCACGCTGTAGCTGCCCAGAATGCCGACGATGCTGAAGATCACAATGATGACCACCTGCACGATCGACATCTGACGGAGAAAGCCGAAGTAGACGATCATGATCGCGGCGATGAACGCCCATAGAATCGCGATGAATTTGCCCTGCGTGATGAGGTAGGTCTTGCAGGTTTCGTAAATCAATTCCGAAATCTCCCGCATCGCCCGGTGGACGGGGAGTTTGCGAATCTGCATGTACTGCATCAGACCGAAGCCCATGCCCAGCAAGCAGATCAACAGACCAAAGAGCAACAGGTTGTGGCCGTTGATGCCGCCCAGGAACGTTTGCGAGCTCAGGTCGGGAATATTGAGCTCGGCTTCGCTGGCCCATGCCGTGGACGAAGCCAGCACCACCACGATCATCACCGCCAGTAAGGCGAGCAACCGCAGCAGGGTCTGCGTAGAACTTTTTCTCGCTCCGACAACCATTACGTCCTCCTTTCAAACAGGCGATTCAGGAGAAGAGAAACCGACACGTCAAAAACTGGTCCCGGAAGCAAGACACCCCTCGTTTTCCGGGACGCATATCTCCTCGTTTAATCGGCGACAACGGACTTCGAAATCGCTGCCTTATAAGACAAATGACGCACGCTGTCAATCCAGTCGGGCTACCACATTTGGTGGGGGAGTCGATTCAAGAACCCGCCTTATTGGATCGTCGTGTCTGGGGGGCATACTAGTAATAACAACGTCCGGAGGGAAAGAAAGCTATTGCAGACGCGCGGGTAGAATGACCATCGTCTTGCCGGCCCATTGCATGCGTTTCTGAATGGTATAGGCCGTCTCGTTGTGGAGCAGGCGGTGATACCAATGTTCGCGCTCGAACAGGACCTTGCCGGCGAAAAACGTGGTCTGCGGCATTTCCCTGACGATATCGAGACAGAGTTTTTCCGCTTCGTCGATCAAGTCCGTGCCGATCGCGTAACGTATTTGCGCCGGCACGCCCAGCTTCTTCGCCAGTTCGAGGTACTTGCTCAGGTTCTCTTCGGTGCGGCTGCGGATTTCGGCCAACGCCGTCGGCTCCTTGAACACTTCGGCGTCGGCCACCCCCACCGAGAGGAAAACGAGGTTGCGGAAATGCCCGGGGAATTTGGCGAAGATATGCAAGACGGTATGAATGCCGAGTCCGCTGTAGCCCGGCACCAGCACGGCGGCGGTCGGCAGGTGGGGGTCGAACTGCGCGCCTTCGTAGCCTTCGAGCCGGCTGATCGGCACGTCGCGCAGCATGACGAAAAGTTCCTGAAGCTTTTCGCCGACCTTGTGATAGTGCCGATGAATCTGAAAACAGAGCGCCACCAGGCAGCCGGTCACCGTAACGGTCAGCCAGCCGCCTTCGCGGAACTTTTCGGTGACGGTGACGACCAGAATCGTCGCGCACAGCATGAACGTCGCGACGAACAACACAAAGCGTCCCAGCCAGCGGCGTTGCTGCTGCCGGGCGTGCAGCGACGACCGCGTCATGCCGAACATGGAAAGAGAGAAAGTCAAAAACACGTTGATGCTGTACATGACCACCAGTTTGCTGACGTCGCCGCGGGTGATGAGCAACAAGATCGTCGCCGACACGCCCATCAGCAAGACGCCGTTGGAGATCGTCAGCCGATCGGACAAGGCCGAGAACTTGCGCGGCATCCACGAGTCGTGCGCCATATTCGCCAGCACGCGCGGTCCGTCGATGAAACCGGCCTGCGCCCCGACGACCAGCAACGCGCCCTCGGAGAGAATCGTAAGCAACAAAAAGACCGTACCGAAGGGGATGCCTTGCACCATCCGCGCGGTCAACACCGCGTTGATCGTCTTGCCTTCCTCGAATCCCACGCCCCAGAGCAGGTAGCACAACATCAAGCCGCCGGCGGTGAACGAAAGCGAGGCGGCCATGTACACCATGGTGCGCTTGGCGGTTTGCACCCGCGGCTGATGCAAAATCGGCACGCTGTTGGAAACGGCTTCGATGCCGGTGTACGTGCCGCCGCCGAGCGAATAGGCGTGGAGAAAGAGGAACATCACGCCGGCCGCGCCCAACGTCGCGATGCCGCTTTGGAAGCCGGTTTGCGCCTGGTGCATGATGGTCGGTATCTGTGGCACCTGCGCGATGATTCCGCCCAGGATCAGAACCAGATGGGTCGCCAGGAAAATGAGGAAAACCGGCATCAGCGCGATCACCGATTCCTTGACGCCGCGGATATTCATCGCGGTCAACGCGAAAACCGCGGCGATCACCGCGGGCAGTTTGAGCACGTGCCACTCGAGCGGAACGAAACTGAACAGCGCATCGGCCGCGGCGGCGATCGAGACGGTGATAGTCAGAATGTAGTCGACCAACAACGCGCAGCCGGAGATCACGCCGACGCGGTTGCCCAGCAGGCGGCTGGCCACGACGTAACCGCCGCCGCCGTGCGGAAAATCCTCGATCATGCGGCTGTAGGCCGAGCTGATCATCCAGACGGTAATGGCGGTCATCGCCGCCAGCGCGAGGCACAGATACGTATGAGAACCCAAGCTGCGCAACGATTCTTGCGGACCGTAGGAAGAAGACGACAGACCGTCGGCGCCCAGACCGATCCAGGCCAGGAAGGGAATCAACGCCAAACGGTGGAAGATCGAACGGTCGAACAGGTCCTTCGGGCGGCCAAAAAGAACGCGTTTGATGCGCGACGGCAGCGTCGGCTTCTCCGGTGATGGAGGTTCGCCGTTAGTCGGTAAGTCGCCGTAGGTCATTTTCGTTTCACCACAACACTGCCCTGGTGATGAATCAATCGTGTCGAATGGTTGTGAAACCGTCTTCCTTTTGTCGGTGAAAGACAACCGCGCGATGGTCGAGGATTCTCGGCAAATCACTCCCAACCGTCAAGATAAAAAAGGAGCGATAAAATGGTGTGCAATATCAATCAGATGGACACCACCGCCTCGTGGTTCGCGCACGCGAAACGACGCAACTGATACGACGGGACTACGCCGCCGTTATCGGCGACGACAGACGGGGATGGCGCCGGCGGCGTTCTTCAACCAACCAGGCTTCGCCTTACTGACCGCGATCTTGACCGCCTGCTCGCATTTGTCGGGGCTGTTCGTCGCGGCATGCACCGCGGCCACCAGGAGCCAGAGGCCCGGGTCATTCGGACAATGAATCAGCGCCGGGGTAAGACAGCTTTGAATATTCTTGCGCTCGATGGAACACAGTACATACCACGCGTCGCAATCGCCCGGAGCGCGTGCGAGCAGCGCAGACAAAGCCGCGCGGGCCGTTTGGGGGTCCGACGCACTACAGACCTGGCCGGTGGTCAGCAGCCATTGGCGATCGCGCGAAAAGCGAACGCCTTCGCGGGCGATCACCGCGCACGCCTGGGCGTTATGGCCGGCGGCATTCAGCGCCGTTGCGTAATTCACCACGTGAGCCGGCGTTTCGCCGCGCATGCGTTTCGCCAGTCGCCAGGCGATGCGGTCAGCCGCCGCGGCCTGCTCGTCGAGCCCGGTCGCCAATAACGCGGCGCCGTAGTTGGTCCAACCGGTTGGGTCGGCCGGCTCGTGCTGAGTCGCGTATTGCCAGAGCGGCAGATTGGCGCGCCACACCCGCGCGTAACTTGCCGATTGACCAAACCAGAAAGCGGCGATGATCGCCGCCGGGATGAGACCCCAAGATGATTTCCGCGCGAACAACAGGGAACAGAGCAGCGGCGCAAAACCAATCAGCGGCAAGGCGAGATACCGATCGGCCAGCGGAATCCAAAACGGAAAGGGAATGTGGCTGACCGGCAGCAACGCCAAAATGAAAATCAACGCGCCCACGGTCCACCGCTGTCGCTTCAACAAACCGATGAACACCGCCAACACCAATCCGGTGAGGGCGAGCAACCCCAACAGGCTGACCGTCGTGGAGGGCCAGACGAATAAGTACGACGGGCGCAGATTCATCGGCGCCACGGCGTTGAGTGCGTAGCGCCAGAAGATCGTGGCGAAAGCCCAGACGCCGGTCCACCAATCGGTGCGGATGCGATCCGGAGCGCCGGGAATATGCGGCTGCACGAAGAACCACAGCAAGATGAAGATCATCGCGACGGCCAGCTCAGGCGCGACGGATCGCAGCGCTTTTTTCCAGGAATCGCCGTTGACGAACGACCACGCCCACAACACGCATGGCCACACCACGCTCCACTCCAACGTGTAGCAGCCGAGGAGCAGAAATAGCGGCGACAGCCAACGCACGCCGGAGCGGCGATCGCGTCCGCTGAGCCAGGTCCAGCCGGACAGCAGCAGAAACAAAACGCTCAAGACCTGCTCGCGGTTGGAGGGCACGGTCGCCGTTTCAATGAGCGCCGGGTGAATCAGGTAGAGCAGCGCGGATGTCGCGGCGACGATGCCGCGGCCGGGAAGAATTTTCCAGAGAATCAGCCCCAGCAACCAGGCGCCGAGTAGTTGAATCAGCAGATTGGTGATGGTAAAGCCGATCGCGGACCGGCCCCAAATCTGGTAGTCGATGATGTAGGTCGCGGTCATCACCGGCCGAAAAGTCTGCTCGTCGGAGCCGGCCAGGTACCGCTGGTCGAACAGATGCAGCAAGTCGCCCGGGTGCGTGATGAAGTCGTTGTCGCGAATGACCAGCACGTCGTCGTAAACGAAACTGCGGTTCCGAGCCGGACGCACGCCGTGAATCGCGGCGCTGACCAGCAGCAGAATCAGCAGACCGCCGATGGCTTTCGCGATGTTGGATTTCACGCCGGCCATCGTAACGCGCGCGCGTTTCGCGACGCAACCGAGAGGCCCGCTGATCACCGCGCTCGCTTGACACCGCCCGCTCCTTCGATGACCGTAAGTCCGACCATGAATCAGAAATCATCTTCAACTCGCGTTCACTATTTCATTCTAATGGGACTGGTGGGTCTGCACCTCGGCACGCGGCTGTACAACTTGATGGCGCTGCCGATCTTCAACGACGAGACGATCTATCTGCGAATGGCGCAGCTCGTTCGTTCCGGGCACTGGCTGGTTACCTTTGAGTACGAGGGTCGCAAGCCGTTGCTGGTGTGGTTGCTGGCGCTGCTTTGGCCGCTCGCCAAAGACCCTTTGGTTGTCGCTCGTGTTTTTTCCGTGGTCGTCGGTCTCGCAACCCTGGTCCATCTGTTTCTTTTCACGGAACGTCGCCACGGGCTTCGCGCGGCGACGACCGCGGGCGCGTTCTATCTGCTGGTTCCGTTCACTCTGTTTCACGAGCGCCTCGGATTATACGACTCGTTGGCGATGCTGTTGGCGTGGGGTTCGTTTGCCGCCGCGTCAGAATTGGCGTCGGAGCGAAATCGTCGGCCGGTGCTCCTATTTGGTTTGTGCACCGGCCTGGGGTTGATCAACAAGGAATTGGCCTATTTCTGTTTGGCGTTTCCCGTCGCGATGATCGCCGCAAGCTGGTGGAATCGGCAAAGCATGGCGGGGATGCGACTGTGGCGGCGAACAGCGATGGGCTGGGGAATCGCGCTGGCGATCCTGCTGGTGGTGATTTCGGCGCCGTTGGCCGAATACGGCCGGGGCTTTTTTCATACGGCAGGCTATCTGATCGATGCGCGCCAAAGCCGCGGCCTGCCGTTCGGCCAGTGGGCGACGAACACGCGCCAAATCAGCGCCATTTACTGGACCTATCTCGGGCCGGCGCTGATCGGTCTGGCGTTGGCGCATTGCGGTTTAGGCTTATGGCGCAAAAGCGTAAGCGGACTGGCGGCCGGACTCTGCTGGCTGGGCCCGACCGCGGCGTTGCTGCTCGTGTCGCAGCGCTACTACTCGCGATACTTTCTTTTTCTAGCGCCCATCATCGTCTATTCCGCGGCTTTGATGTTGAATGAAAAAATCTTGCCGTTGATCCGGCGCGCCAAATCGAGCCTCGCCGCCGCGGCGATCGTCGCGGCGTTGCTGGCGGTCGCGCCGACGTTTCCATTGTTTTGGCGAACGCTGACGAACCCGCTGGTCGCCGATCTCTGGCCGCCGGATCGCGATCAATATGTCGAAGGGTGGCAATCCGGCTTCGGCTCGGCCGCCGTGTTGCAAACCTTGCGCGATGAAGCGCGGAACGGCCGGATCGCCGTTTTCGTCGCGGCCTATGCCGGCCTCTACAAAGACCTGTTGCAGTTGTACCTGAGCGGCGAACCAAAAATCGAAATCCGGGTGGCGCCGTGGGCGGAACAAAAACCGCTGTTGTACTTCTACGACCGCGACCACCCCGTCGCACTCGCGTGGGAACCATATCTGCCGCTTTCGCCGCCGGTTTGGCGAACCGCCGCGCCCCTCGAGCGCGCGTTGTTTGTCATCGACCCGCCGCAAATCAGGCTGGGCCGTTTTTTGGCGCTCAATCCGCAAGCGCGGCCGATTTTTTCCGTCTATAAACCGGGGCGTCGGTCGATGGCGGCGATTTTGGAATTGCCGTTGCCGGGAAAATAGGTTATGCAAAGGATGAATCGCCGCCGAAGATGAGGTCGATGGAGCAACAGCCGCTGATTTCGCTGGTCGTCCCGTGTTACAACGAGGCCGAGGTCTTTCCGCATCTGCGCCGCGAGTTGTGCGCGCTGGCCGACAAGCTGGCGGACAAATACCGTTGCGAGTTTGTGCTCGTCGACGACGGCAGCCGCGACACGACCTGGGCGCAGATCACCGCCTTCGCCGCGGAAGACGACCGCGTGCGCGCGATTTCGCTGTCGCGCAACTTCGGGCATCAGATGGCGCTGACCTGCGGCTACGACATGGCCGCGGGCGACGCCGTGATTTGCCTCGACGCCGATCTGCAGGATCCGCCCGAGGTGGCGGCGCAGATGATCGCGAAATGGGAAGAGGGGGCCGATGTCGTTTACGGCGTGCGCAACCGCCGCGCCGGCGAATCGAAATTCAAACTCTGGACCGCCGCGGCGTTCTATCGGTTGTTTCAGCGCTTCGGCGATTCGGCCGCGCCCGCCGACGCCGGCGACTTCCGCTTGATGAGCAAACGCGGCCTCGAAGCCTTTCGGCAGTTGCGCGAGCAGCACCGCTACGTGCGCGGCATGGTCGGCTGGATCGGTTTTCGCACCGCGACTGTCGCCTATGACCGGCAACCGCGCGCAGCCGGGCAAACGAAGTACCCGCTCACGCGCATGTTGGCCTTCGCCGCGGACGCGCTGATCTCGTTCAGCTCGTTTCCGCTGCGGCTGGCGTATGTCTTCGCGTTTGCGTCGGCCGCGTTGATCTTCGGCTATCTGCTCTTCACGCTGGCGAAATACCTTTTCCTGGGCCAGGAGCTCGTACGCGGTTGGACCAGCCTGATTCTGGCCATCGCCGTGTTCGGCTTCGCCACGCTTTTTTCGCTCGGCATCATCGGCGAGTACATCGGCCGCATTTACGAGCAGACGCGGGATATGCCGCGCTTCGTGATTGTGGAAAACGACGAGCCGGCCGTCGCGGAGCAGCAGTCCCCAAATGCACGGAATTCAACTTCGGCGCNNCGAGTACATCGGCCGCATTTACGTACAGACGAAAAACCGGCCGCTCTACCTCGTGCGCGAAATGATCGAGCGACGTCAAAGCCAGGACGAAACCAAGCCGTTCAATACGTGAACAGCGCTTTGATGTTTTCGAATTTGTCGCGCAGATGGGCGTAGAGGCTTTCTTCAAGATTCTTCGTCCATTGATGTAAAAACCAGTAGCCTACGCCGAGTGCGGTTGATCCGACCAATATCGTCAGCGAGATGAGGAACGCGTTAGGATCGGCGCCCTGCGCCGTTTCCGTTTGAACGCCGAGTTTTTGCAGGCCGAAGATGACCGTCGTAATCGCCCCGATCAGCATTACGAACCCAAACACCCAGCCCAGCAGGTCGAACAACGCGACCGGCNNGCGATAAACAACATTTCCAGCGAAAGATCGACGTATTCGCTGAGATAGATCTTGCCGAATTCGACGAGGCTGAATTTGCGGTCGCCCATCAGAAACGTCTGCAGTGCGATGAGCGCCGGAATCACCACCACCAGCGCGGCGAGACCGACCAGCGCCGTCGGCGATTTGTTATAAATTAACGGGCACAGCCAGAATACAGAACCCAAGGTGAGCACGATGGCGAGTAGATAGCCGAGTGCGCGAATAGGGTTGCCGGCCAAAATGTTCCTCCGCGACGCGCGAATTGTTTGATGGACCACCAGGGCGAACTTATCGTTACCTACAGTATAGTTAAAAGAAGGACCAGCGACCATGATTCTGCCGTTTTTTTTGATCTATCTCATCCCCGTCATCATCTTCATCAACTACCACCTCGGCGGCTGGTACAACTATGCGGGTCTGGTCATCACCTTCCTCCTCTTGCCGGTGGTCGATCGTTACGTCGGCCGCAACACCTACAATCTGGATGAGACGCAGGAGAAGGCGCTGGGCAACATGATCGACTACCGTGTCATCACCTGGCTGGCGGCGCCCGTGCAGCTCGCGGTCGTGTTTTGGGCGACGTGGGTTGTTTCTCATCGACCGATGACGATGGTCGAGCTCGTCGGCTTCACGCTGTCCATGGGCGTGTCCGGCGCGGCGATGGGCATCAACGTCGCGCATGAACTCATCCACAAACACGACAAGTTCGAACGCAACCTCGGCAAGGTCATGCTTTGGAGCGTCAGCTATACCCACTGGTGGCTGGAACACGTCGCCGGCCATCATCGCAATGTCTCGACGCGGCGCGATCCGGCGACGGCGCGCCTGGGCGAATCGTTTTACCGGTTTTGGCCGCGGACGGTGATCGGCAGCTTCCGCAGCGCCTGGAACATCGAACGCAAGCGGCTGCTGCGCGTGAACAAAGCGGTGTGGAGCCTGTCGAATCGCATCTTGCACTACGTCGCGGCGTCCGTGGCGATTTGGATTGCGCTATACGTCGCCTGGGGCTGGCGCGCGCTGGTCTTCTTCCTCGCGCAGAGTGTCGCCGCCTTTTCGCTTTTGGAATCGGTCAACTACCTGGAGCACTACGGCCTGTTGCGCCGCCAGACCGGCCCGGACACGTGGGAGCGCGTCACCGCCAAGCACTCGTGGAATGCGAGCGAGACCCTCACCAACTATTTTCTATTTAATCTGCAACGGCATTCCGATCACCATGCCCACGCCGCACGACGTTACCAGCTTTTGCGCCATTCGGACGAAGCGCCGCAATTGCCGAACGGCTACGCCGGCATGGCGCCGCTCACCTTCGTGCCGTGGCTATGGTTCAAGGTGATGGACCCGAAGGCGCCGGAAGAGATGAAGGCGCTGGCCCGCGAACAAGCGGCAGGTTAGCAATCAGCGAGAACGTTCGTTGCGCAGCGCCGCGTCGCGCATCGCCGCCAATGCGCGGATGGCGCGAGGCAGGCTGTGGAACGTCGCCGCGCCGCTACGATGCGCGGCGATGGTCCAGGCGCGGTTTTCGTCGGGGCCGCCGCCGATCAGCACCGTGGCCACGGGCTTGTGCGGCGCGACGTCGCGAATCTTGTCGATCAGCGAGGAGCAATCGAAAATCGTGCCGTCGAACAGCGTCGTCGCCACGATCAGCATGTCGATGTTGGGGTCGGCGGCGACGACCGGCGCGACGCGATGGTAGGCTTCCTCCACCCCCAGACGCTCGATGGTGCTCCAGATGTCCAGCGGATTACGCAGCGGCGCCCACGACGGGCTGAATTCACGGATGCGGTCGATGGTCGACGGCGAGAGGTCGGGCACGACCAGCCCGTGGCGCTCGGCGGCATCGGCCGCCAGCACGCAACCGGCGCCGGTGATGCTGATGACGCCCGCGCGATTGCCGGCGGGCAGCGGTCCGTGCGCGAAGCCGGTCAGCAAAGTGAACAGGTCTTCCCAGTCTTCGGCCGGGATAGCGCCGGCCTGTCGCAGCACTCCGCGAAACACGGCGGCGTCGCCGGCCAGCGTGCCGGTGTGGCTCGCCGTCGCGATGCTGCCGAGCGAACTCGTGCCGCCTTTTAAAATGATGACCGGTTTGGCCGACGCCGCGCGGCAAAGCACGCGGAAAAACTCACGCCCGTCGCTGGCGCCTTCGAGGTAGCAGCCGATGACGCCGGTGCGCGCGTCATCCGCCAGAAAACCGAGCGCGTCGATCTCGCCGATGTCGCTTTTGTTGCCGAGGCAGGCGATTTTGGCCACGCCGAAAGGTTCGCTCTGCGCGAGCCAGCGCGTGATGCCGCTGGCGAACAGACCGGTCTGGCCGAAGAGTGAAACCGGTCCGGCGGGCGGAGTATGGTTGCGCACGATGCTGGTGATGAAGCGCGTGGTGGTGTCGATGGTCCCGATTGAATTGGGGCCCATGTAGCGCATGCCGAACGACGCGGCGGTTTCGTGCACCCGGCGATCGAGATCGAGCCCCACGTCGTCGCCGGTATCCGCAAAACCCGCGGTCGCGATTACGGCATATCGCACGCCGCGGCGGCCGGCCTGCGCCATCGACTCGGGCACGGCATCGCGCGGCACGGCGATGACGACGATCTCGGGAACGGCGGGGCATTCATCCAAAGAAGGATAGGTGCGAATGCCGAGAATGCGGTCGGCCTTCGGGTTGATCGGATAGACCGCGCCGGGAAAACCCAGGTTGACCAGGTTTTCGACGATGATGTGTCCGCTCTTGCCGGGAACCGTGCTGGCGCCGATGACCGCCACCGATCGCGGAGCAAAAAAAGCATGTAAGGACAAAGATGACTCCTCAGCGTTTCATCACGGCCGCAAGTTGCCGCCCGGTTTGGCCGCCGCTCAAGCGGTGCGAGAAGCAGCGCGGGTCGCTGGTCGACGGCCCGACCAGCTCGACGCACCCGCCGCACAGGCCGTTCTGGCGCAGGTCGGCCAGCGCCATCAGACGCAAATCGAGATGCGGCTTTTTCCGACGGTCGGGCCAGATGACGCCGCCGAGATCCGCCTTCTTCTTGAGGAACTGCTCGGCGAGTTGGCGGTCGACCTCGTAGTGCTCGGCGTCGATTGTCGGACCGATGGCCGCCAGCACCTCGCCCGGTTGCACTTGATGCACTCGGCAGATGCGCTCGATGGCCCGGCCGATCACGCCGCTGAGCAAACCGCGCCAGCCGGCGTGAATCGCGCCGACGAACGAGCCGCTTTCATGTGCGAGCAGAATCGGCACGCAATCCGCGGTCAGCACGCCGACCGCCAAACGCGGAACCGACGTCCACACTGCGTCGCTCTCCGCGCCGCGCACGACGCCGTGTCGCATCTGGGTCACGACCTCGACCTTTTTCCCGTGAACCTGCTTCGGCAGATAGAGCTCATCCGCGTCGAGGTCTTTCAGCACCAACACTTCATTGAGCGCGACGTGGTAAGGATCGTCGCTTTCCTGCGCGCCCAGATTGAGCGAGGCAAACGGGCCTTCGCTGCGCCCGCCTTCGCGGCCGTAGAAACGGGCGGTGAGGCCGAGCGACTCGAGCAGCAGCGAACGCCACCTGGTGATTTCACTCATGGCTGTTCTCGATGAGGCGCAAGAGGTTCTGCAGATCAGCCGGCAGCGGCGCCTCGAACGACAGCGGCTGTTCCGTGATCGGATGTGCGAACGCCAGCAAGCGCGCGTGCAACGCGGGGTGTCCCAGCACGCGACAGGCCGCACGCAATTCCGGATCGGGCAATCGCGACAAGGGGCGAACGCCGCCGTAGGTTTCGTCGCCGACGAGCGGCCAGCCTGATTCCGCACAGTGCACGCGAATCTGGTGAGTGCGGCCGCTCAGCAACGTACACGACAAAACGCTCAACCCGCCGCCGCTCGCTTCCACTTTGTATAACGTGGTCGCCGCGCGTCCGCGAGTCGTGACGCTGCTGATGCGCTTGCGGTCGCGCACGTGGCGGCCAATGGCCATCTCGATGCGCCCTTCGCGATCTTTCGGCCGGCCGATGACGATGGCGAGGTACTTCTTGGTCACGGTTCGTCCCGCGAATTGTTTTTGCAACTGCGTCAGCGCGGCAGACGTTTTCGCCACGACCATCACCCCGCTCGTGCCTTTGTCGAGCCGATGAACAATGCCCGGCCGTCCTTCCATGTTCATCTGCGCCAACTCCGGTGCGTGATGCAGCAACGCATTGACCAATGTGCCGTCGTAATGCCCCGGCGCCGGATGCACCACCAGGCCCACCGGCTTGTTGACGACCAAAACGTACTCATCTTCGTAAAGGATGTCGAGTTGGATATCCTCCGGCGCGGCGCTCGCCAGCGGTTCCGGCGGGATTTCCGAGCGCAACGTTTGTCCGGCGCGAACCGTCGCGGACGGCTTTACCGCCTGACCATCGAGAAAAACATGCCCATCTTTCGCCAGCCGATTGGCGTGGCTGCGGGTCAGACCCGGTTCGAGCGTCGCCAGCGCGCGGTCGACGCGTTCGCCGGCGAGCTCCTGAGGAATCTCGTGCACGACAGTTTTCATGAGGCGACATTGTAGCCGCGGAACGAAAAATGGGAAATGGAAAATGAAAAAGAAGACACCTTTGTCTGACCGAAGGCCAATTTGTCCCGGGGGATAACTCAAGAGTTACCCAAGCGTCTTGACTCCCGCCGTTCGGCAAGCCTATGTTATTGTAAAGTGGGATTTGGGAGGGTGCGATGTCACGTTTGATGCTTGGCGGATGTGTATTGTTCCTCGGTCTGTTACTGGGATTGGCCGCTTCCTGTGGCGGCGGGAACAGCAATTCCGGCGACGGGAACAATCCCGGTAGCGACGACGATATCGGCAACGACGATGATATCAACAACGACGATGACGATAGCGGCAACGACGACGATATTATTAACGACGACGATACTCATAGCGACGATGACCTCGATGACGACATAACCTACGGCGACGTGGTCATGGAACGTGTCGAGGGCGGCCAAATCGGCGAATATGGCGTCGCCGCGACCATCGATGGTTCCGACCGGATTCATGTAGCAACGACGCTCGTGCGTTCGCTCGTAATCTATTCCGCCGATGGCGCCGGCGGTTGGTCCACCGAGGTCGTGGACGATCCCGCGGAATACCCGCGGATGACCGCCGACCCCGCGGGGAACCTTTATCTGCTTTACCGGCGTTCCTTTGATCAGAAGCAGGCATACGCCACCAATATCTCCGGCTCGTGGGAAATCGCGGTGATGAACGAGGCCCCCGACTGCCTGGCCATTGCCGCCGATTCTCAGGGGCGTGCGCACCTGGCCTGTGTGGAGAGCGGAAACCTTCTTCACTTGACAAGAAACGGCGGCGCTTGGGAGTCCGAAACCGTCGAGAACAACGGAAGCGTAACGCCTTACGCGGCCATCGCGGTCGGCAAGGACGATTCGATCCACCTCGCCTATACCGTCCAATTAGGAGCCTCGGACAAAAGGATACATTACGCCACCGCCCAAGATGGCAACTGGCACATCGAAGACGTCAGCGGCGCGTTGGAAGACGCGTTCGCGGTAGACTTGGCCGTGGATTCGACCGGAATCCCCCAGGTCGTTTACGAGGCCGGAATCTACGACGATTATTATGGTTGGACCTACGATTACCATTACGGGAAACGCGGCGATTCCGGCGCCTGGACGAACGATAACATCGACTATTCTGGTCAGCGGGACAATCCCGGTGGCGCGAATCGCGACAAAGCCGACCGCGCGACGGATGAAGCTCAACACCTTTCAATTGCCATCAATTTGAACGACGTTCCGTATGTGGTTATCTACGGAGATTGTTGCACGCCCCCCGGTTGGAACTGCGAATCCTACGGTCCCAGCGTGTACGATTGGGTGAACGGCGTAGACCTGGTCTTCAATTCCGCCGACGCGCCGCAGGTCGCCTTCGTGGCCGGGACGTACAAAGATTACGTCACCTTTGATGGGGAGGACTATCTCGCCGTGGCGAGCCCCTCGGGCACAGGGGATTGGAATAACGAGACCCTGGAGTCCATAAGTTGGACCAGTTGGGGAAGTTCCATCGCCGAGGGCGCTGACGGCTCCTTGCAGATCGCGTTGTACGACGGCAAGGACTTAAAGTACGCAGTCCGGCAGGAGAACGGATGGCAGGTCTCTACCGTCTTTTCATGGCCTCTTGGGTTCGATTATCAGCCGGATCTCGCGATCGGTCCCGACGGAACCGCTCACATCAGCTTCGGCGCGGGAGAGTATTACGACGACCTGAAGGTCAGCTACGCCACGAACGCGAACGGCGCGTGGTCTTTCAGCAATCTTGAACCGGGAAGCTATACGTCCATTACGCTGAACGCGGACAACCAGCCGACCATCGCCTTCATGAATTGGGGTTCGTATGGCATGGATACTAGTGTCCGTTATGGAATCGTGGGCCAGAACGGATGGAAATCCTGGCTCGTCGCGAGCAACGGAGAGCCCGGTTCACCGGATAGCGTCGCGGTTGGCGCCGACGGCGTAACGCACATCTGTTACACACAATATTCGTACGCCATGGGGCTTTACCACGCGTGGGGAAATGAAAACAGTTGGAACGTGGAGACCATTGTCAGCGGCGATTACGCCACAAATTGCTCCATCCTGCTTGATTCGGAGAACTCTGTTCATTTGCTCTATACGTTGGAAATCAGCGGTCAACTGGTTTACGCCACCAACAGGAGCGGAGCATGGACTTCGCACGTTTTGTGGAGCGACGCGGATTCCGGGTCGTTCGCCGTGGACGCGGACGGCGTTTACGTGGTCTGGCATCGGTACGGACCGCCATCCATGTACTATTCGACGAACGTCACCGGCGATTGGAAAACGTACATATTAGATCGCGGTGTGGATGTCGGCGGCTACACGTCCGTTGTGCTCGGTTCGGATGATCGTCTACACGCCTCGCATTACGGTTACGGCGCCATTTGGCACGTTTCGTTTCCGAAAAAACCGGAGAATTGAGACGGCGAACCGGGATGGAGCGCATTGTGCGGGATTCAGGAACACTCTACAGAGTGCCCGTTCCCATGGGCTTCGTCGTCCAGCCAGTGCGTCCGTCAAGACTTCCAGCGTCATTCAGCTTGCTTGCGTGCGCGATCCGCCTTATAAATCCCTCGGAATCTAAATAAAGGAATCGCCCATGGCCATCAAATTCATCGACGAGCTCGAATTCGAAGGCAAGCGCGTGTTTCTGCGCGCCGATCTGAACGTTCCGCTGAACGACGCCAGCCAGATCACCGACGACACGCGCATCAAGGCCGTGCTGCCGACGATCCGCCAGATCATGCGCAAAGGCGGGCGGCTGATCGTGGCGAGTCACCTGGGGCGGCCGAAGGGGAAGCGCGACGACAAGATGTCGCTGATGCCCGTGGCCGAATGCCTGGCCGAATTGCTCGAACGGCAGGTCATCATGGCGCCGGACGTGGTATCCGACGGCGTGAAGGTCGTGGCGATGCAACTCAAGGACGGCGAAATCCTGCTGCTCGAAAATCTGCGTTTTCATCCGGGCGAAACGGCGAACGACCCCGAGTTCGCGGCGAAGCTGGCGGAGATGAGCGAAATCTACGTCAACGATGCCTTCGGCAGCAGCCACCGCGCGCACGCCAGCGTCGAGGCGCTGCCGCGCATGATGAAGATCAAGGCGGCCGGCTACCTGATGCGCAAAGAGCTGCGCTACCTGCAGGAAGCGCTGGCCGATCCGCAGCGGCCGTTCTGGGCGATTCTCGGCGGCGCGAAAGTGAGCGACAAGCTGGGTGTGGTCGACAATCTGCTGGCCAAGGTCGACGGCCTGATCATCGGCGGCGGCATGGCCTATACGTTCCTCGTCGCGCAGGGTTTCAACGTCGGCAAGAGCCTCGTCGATCAAACGCGCATTACCTACGCGAAGGACGTGCTGGAAAAGGCGAAGCGGAAGAACGTGCAGATTCTGCTGCCGCTCGATCACGTGGTCGCGACGGCGATCAACGAATTCGCCGAGACCAAGGTGGTCGACAACCAGCATTTCCCCTCGGACCGAATGGGCGTCGACATCGGCCCGCGCACCATCGACATTTTCAAGAACGCGCTGGTCGGCGCAAAGACGATCGTATGGAACGGCCCGATGGGCGTCTTCGAGCAACCGGCTTTCGCCACCGGCACGATGGAAATCGCCAAGGCCGTCGCCGACAGCGGCGCGGTCACCATCGTCGGCGGCGGCGAAACGGTGTCGGCGGTCAAGAAGGCGGGCGTGACCGACAAGATCAGCCACGTGTCCACCGGCGGCGGCGCCAGCCTCGAATTGCTGGAAGGCAAGGTGCTGCCGGGCGTGGCCGCGCTGGAGAGTTAACGTAGGGGCGCGGCATGCCGCGCCCGAACAGATCACAGGCGAGGGCGCCTGTGCCACATCGCAAGGGCACGACATGTCGTGCCCCTACCGATAACAAGGAGAGCAAATGACTCGTCGTCCGATCATCGCGGGCAACTGGAAAATGTATATGCTCACCGGTCCGGCGAAGGAACTGGCGGCGGCGCTGGCGAAGCAGGTGGGCCGTTTGGCGGATCGCGACGTGGTGCTCGTTCCGCCGTTCACCGCGCTGGCGGCGGTGAAGGAAGCCATCGCCGGCACGAACCTCGCGCTGGGCGCGCAGAACGGCCACGCGAAAAACGAAGGCGCGTTCACCGGCGAGGTGTCGATGGCGATGCTCGTCGACGCCGGTTGCCGCTACGTGGTGATCGGCCACAGCGAGCGGCGGCAGTTTTTCGGCGAGACGAACGCGGGGTGCCGCGAGAAAATCAAAGCCGCCTTCGCCGCCGGCCTGACGCCGATCTACTGCTTCGGCGAATTGTTGGCCGAACGCGAGGCCGGCAAGACGTTCGAGGTGGTGCGGCGGCAATTGGAAGAGGGGCTCGCCGAGCTCGATCCGGCGCTCGCGCCGCGGCTGGTCATCGCCTACGAGCCGGTCTGGGCCATCGGCACCGGCAAGACGGCCTCGCCGGCGCAGGCGCAGGAAGTACACGCGTTCATCCGCGATTGGCTGCGCGAGCACTTCGGCGCGGCGACGGCCGACGCGCTGCGCCTTCAATACGGCGGCTCGGTCAAACCGGATAACGTCGACGAACTGATGGCCTGTCCCGATGTGGACGGTGCGCTCGTCGGCGGCGCCTCGCTCAAAGCCGACGGCTTCGCGCGCATCGTGCAATTCCGGTCCTGATCGTCGAATCCGTTCCTGGACAAGAACGTTTAGCAAATGCTTCGTTTCGCCCCTTGCAGGGCCGAAATACCTGGAGTACAATGCGCGCTCTTTGTGGGTCTAGGTTGGGCACAACCTATTGAAATGTTGGGGATTTTCGGCATTCCGAGCATTCGCCCGATTGTCTGACGACGGGGGAGAATCCCGGCTCGAACCGACCTGCGCGAAGGATTTGAATCGATCGCCTACGGGCGTTCGAAATAAAGGTCGAAGGGAGAACCGTATCTATGAACGAAGACAGTAACCTCAACATCGAACCGAAAACCGAAGAACAAGAGACCGCGGTAGTGGAAGCGGCGCCGGTGGAGAAATCGCCGGACGAGATGACGTTCGCCGAATTGCTCGAGAAGACCTCGCTGGATCAACGCAGCGAAGGCGACGTGGTCAAAGGCCACATCGTGGCGATCGACGGCGACTGGGTCATGGTGGACATCGGCTACAAGAGCGAGGGCGTGATTCCGCTCGAAGAGTTCCGGGATGAGACCGGCAAGACCCACGTGAAGGTGGGCGAAGAAGTTGAAGTGCTGCTCGAGTCGGTCGAGGACGAGACCGGCATGATCATCTTGTCCAAAGAGAAAGCCGACAAGATGAAGGTGTGGGACGAAATTTACAACGCATACAACGCGGACGGCGTGGTCAAAGGCAAGATCGTGTCGCGCGTGAAGGGCGGCCTGTCGGTGGACATCGGCGTCCGGGCGTTTTTGCCGGGCAGCCAGGTCGATCTGCGGCCGGTGCGCAACATCGACAAGATGATCGGCCAGGAATACGAATTCAAGATTCTCAAATTCAACAAGCGCCGCGGCAATATCGTGCTCAGCCGCCGCGCGCTGCTGGAAAAAGAACGCGAGGCGCTGCGCCTCGAGACGCTGAAGAACCTGAAGGAAGCCGCGATCCTCGAAGGCATCGTGAAGAACATCACCGACTACGGCGCCTTCATCGACCTGGGCGGCATCGANNGACGGCCTGCTGCACATCACCGATATGAGCTGGGGCCGCATCAATCATCCGTCCGAACTGTTCGAAGTGGGCGATGAAATCAAGGTGATGGTGCTCAAGTACGACGAAGAGCGCCAGCGCGTCAGCCTCGGTTACAAGCAGATTCAGCCCGATCCGTGGGACCAGGTGGGCGCGAAGTACACGGTCAATCAGCGCGTGCGGGGCAAGGTGGTCAGCCTGACCGACTACGGCGCCTTCGTCGAACTGGAAGACGGCATCGAAGGCCTGATCCACGTCTCCGAAATGAGCTGGGTGAAAAAGGTCAAGCATCCGTCGAAGATCCTCGCTATCGGCGATGTCATCGAAACGGTGGTGCTCGACATCAACACCGAAGCGCGGCGCATCAGCCTGGGCCTCAAGCAGACCGCGGCCAACCCGTGGGAGATCGTCAAGCAGAAGTACCCGGTGGGCACGCACATCCTGGGCAAGATTCGCAACATCACCGACTTCGGCATCTTCGTCGGCATCGACGAAGGCATCGACGGCCTGATTCACATCAGCGACATTTCGTGGACCCAGCGCATCAAGCACCCGGCCGAGCTGTTCAAGAAGGGACAGGAAGTCGAGGCCGTGGTGCTCAACATCGACAGCGAGAACGAACGCTTCAGCCTGGGCATCAAGCAGATTCTGGAAGACCCGTGGAAAACGGTGTCGAACAAGTTCCACATGGGCGACATCGTCGAAGGCGAAGTGAACAACGTCACCGAATTCGGCGCGTTCGTCGATTTGGGCGACGGCATCGAAGGCCTGATCCACGTGTCCGAGCTTTCGTCGAAGAAAGTCGAAGACCCGGCTTCGCAGGTGAAGGTCGGCGACAAGATCATGGTCGAGATCATCAAGATCGACGAGCGCGAGCGCAAAATCCGCTTGTCGCGCCGCAGCCTGGAAGAGGGCAGCACCAAGGCCGACCTCGCGTCGTTCATGCAGAAGCAGGGCTCGGGCAAGGTGCACATCGGCGACTTGATCCAAAGGGCCCAGGAGAAGGGCAAGGGCAAGGAAGAAGGCGAAGAGGAAGCGCCGGTCGAAGAACCGCCGATCCCGGAAGCGGAGTCGGCGCCGAAAGAAGAACCGCCGAAGGAAGAACCGCCGAAGGAAGAACCGCCGAAAGAAGAACCGCCGAAGGAAGGCGAGGAAGCGTAGGGATAATCCGGGCGAACGCCGGCAGCGGCTCGCCGCGGGGTTATCCTGACGCCGGTACGGGGTCATCATGAAGCGACATCCGGTCCTCTGGGGGTTCCTGATTGTCAGCGTGGTGGCGGCCTTTTTCTTTTTGGTGGTGATGGCCGCGTTTTCATTGATGGAACACCACTCCGTCGACGTGACCTTGCTCAATGACTCGTTCGGCGTGGTGGAGATCACCGGCGCGATCGAAACCGGCGAGTACGTCAACAAGACCATTCGCGAGTTCGCCGCCGACGACTCGTTGCGCGCGATTCTGGTGCGGATCGATTCGCCCGGCGGGGTCGTCGGTCCGACCCAGGAGATTTATACCGAGTTGCGCAAGGCCGCGAAGAAGAAGCCGGTGTGGGCTTCGTTGGGTTCGACGGCCGCTTCCGGCGCGTTCTACATCGCCTGCGCGGCGGACCATGTCGTGGCCAACCCGGGCACGCTGACCGGCTCCATCGGGGTGCTGATGGAGTTCATCACCGGCGAGCGGGCGTTCGACAAGCTCGGTTTGCGGAGCCAGGTGGTCAAGTCGGGCAAGTACAAATCGACCGGCANNAGATCGCCGCGCTGGCCGACGGCCGCATCTTCACCGGCGCGCAGGCGCAGAAGATCGGGCTGGTCGACGAGCTGGGCGACTTCTATGATGCGGTCGATCAGTTGAAGAAGGCGCTCAAGATCAGCGGCAAGGTGAAGCTGGTCTACCCGGAAAAGAAACACCTGAGTTTCCTGGACTACCTGATCGAGAACGTGGCGACGAAAGTGAAACAGGCCCTGGTCGAGGAGTATCCGACCATGCCGTTTGGTCGGCTTTATTTTCGTTGAGGAGGTAAACTATTTATGACGAAAAGTGATTTGGTTAACGATGTGGCCAAAGCGATCCCCGGCGGTAAAAAGCGGGACGCCGAGGTGATCGTCAACACGCTTTTTGACCGCATGACCGAAGCGCTCACCCAGGGCGACCGCATCGAGATTCGCGGCTTCGGCAGCTTCCATTTGCGTGAACGCAAGGCGCGAACCGGGCGCAACCCGAAGACCTCCGATAAGGTGCAAGTCCCTTCGAAAAAAGTTCCGTTCTTCAAGGCCGGCAAGCAGCTCAAGAAGCTGGTTGACAGCGTACGCAAGTAGCCAGCGGAGACCGGCTGATGCGGATCGGTATCCTGTCGGATACGCATCTCACGCGCGCGGATTATCACGATCCGGCGTTGGCGTGGGCGATGGAGATGTTATCCGGCGTGGACGCCATTCTGCACGCGGGCGACGTGGGCGACCTGGATTGGCTGATGCACGTAGCCTTTCCCGGTATTCCTTTTTTCGCGGTGGCGGGAAACTGCGATCCCGAATTCGGCGACGCGCGCATGCCGACGCAGCGCATCGAAGCCTTCGGCCGCTGGCGGATCGGCCTGGCCCACGGCTGGGGCGCGCCGACGGGAGTGATCGATCGCGTGGCCACGCTTTTCGGCGGCGGCGAGGTGCACGCGGTGATCTTCGGGCACACCCATGCGCCGCACCTGGAAAAACGGGACGGAGTGGTCTACTTTAACCCCGGATCACTTTTGGTTCCGCGCGACGGCCGGCCTTCGATCGGTCTGTTGACCGAACGGGGCGGGAAGTTGCAGTTCGAGCACCTGATTCGCTGACCGGAAACGGAAAACACGAATGGACCGCATGCACGCGCCCTGGCGCATCGCTTACATCAAAGAGGAAAAGCAGGAAGGGTGCATCTTCTGCCTCAAGCCGGCGGCGACGGCTGACCAGGCGAATTTCATTTTGGCGCGCGGTTCGAATTGCTTCGCCATCATGAACAAGTACCCCTATACCAACGGGCATCTCATGGTGGCGCCCTACCAGCACATCGGCGAAGTCGAGGAACTCCCGGCGGCCATCTGGACCGAAATGATGGAGCTGACCCAGTGGCTGGTGCGGGCGTTGAAAGCGGCGATGAAGCCGCACGGCTTCAACCTCGGCGTCAACGTCGGTCGCGTCGCGGGCGCGGGCATGGACGGGCATCTGCATCTGCACATCGTGCCGCGGTGGAACGGCGACGTGAACTTCATGCCCGTACTGGCGGATTGTCGCGTGATCAGCGAACATATCGAGGACAGCTACCGATCGATTTTGGCCGCGTTGGCGGAAATCGGCGCGTTCGAGAAATACCAAAGACCGAACGATAAGGGTAGGCCATGAAAAAGGTGTTTGTCATTTGGGCGTTTCTTTTTCTGATGCTGGTGCTGCTGACCGCGGAGGCGATCGACTCCAACCGGGCGGAACTCACCCATAGATTCTCGCTGCATCTCAACCTGCCGCTCGGCCAGGCGTATGAAACCGCCTATGCGCCGAACGTGGCCGAGTATTTCGGGTTGTGCATCTTGTTGGGCGGCGCGGCGGTGACGTTGCTGGCGCTGGGCGGCCTGCTGCGCGCGCATCATCAGGTCCGGGTGGCGAAAAGGGAGCTGGAAGAAGCCCAAGCCGAGTTGCGGCGTTTGCGCGGTCCGGCCGAGCACGACGAGGTCTACCAGTCCAAATTCGATGCGAAGTAGCCCGGCTGAACTTCGCCGTCCAACGGCCCGCGCCGATGAATCATGAAAGGCTTGTTTGAGTTGCGCCGGCTGATCTTGCCGTTTCTGCTCTGCGCTTTGTTGATCGCCTGGCCGGCCCGGGCCGGCGAAGCGGAAGACGCGCAGAAAATTCTCGCGTTGTACGCGGCGGGTGAGATGCAGTCCGCTGATGCGCAACTCGATCGTTTTCTTACCGCGCATCCGACGACCACCCATCGCTGTGAGCTGTTGCTCGCCGCCGCTCGGGCGCCGCAGCCGTTGTTCGACGCGCTGCGCCGGCTGCACCGCACATTGGATGCGTGCGCGGGCCAGCCGCAGGCGCCGCAGGCCCTGGCCGATGTCGCGATGCTCAATCACCTCTCGGGTCAGGATCTCGCGGCCTATGCCGTCTGCCGCGATTTTCTGGCGCAGTATCCCGATCACGAACTGGCGCCCCAGGTTCTGTTGTTGCAGGGTGCGCTGGAGATCAGCTATCAGAGCGGGCGCTTCGCCGGCAATAGCTATGCGCTGTTTCTGAGCAGGTACCCGCAGCATCCGTTGACGGCGGTGGCGCTGGTCGGCGTGGCGGATGCGAAACTGAAGCACGGCGACTGGAGCGGCGCGCATCAGGTTTACTTGCAGGCTTTGCACGCCGCCCCCGACACGCTCGACATGCCCAAAGTGCTGTTCAACCTCGGTCAAACCGCGGAGATGATGGGCGACGAACCGCGCGCGCGCCATTACTACCAGGAAGACATTCGCCTGTTTGGCGAAAGCGTCTACGCGTCGCGGGCGCGCGATCGCCTCGATTCCGTGCTGGCGAACGGGCCCCCGCGCGAGCCGCCGCTTCCGGATCACGTGGAAGCGCGTTTTGCGGCGCAGGTGGGCGTTTACAACTCGTTGGCCGAAGCGGAGCACGCGGGCCGGCCGTTCCGCGAAGCCGGCTACCCAGTGCGCTTCCTGTTGCGGACCGAGCGTTATCTGTTGCTCGTCGGCGAGTTCCGCACTGAGGCCGATGCCCGCATCTTCGCGGACGAATTGACGCGACGCTACGGGGTGCGAGCCACTGCCGCGCCCCTGCCTTAGGCGGTGGGAGACGGGTCGATGAAGGCCATTGTCGAATGTGTGCCGAACATCAGCGAAGGGCGAGATCAGAGCCGCATTGATCAAGTGGTCGAGGCCATCAAGCGCACGGGCGCCAAGCTGCTTTCGGTTGAACCCGAGGCCACCTATAACCGCACGGTCATCACGATGGTCGGCGATCCGGAAGTCATCACCGACGGCGCTTTCGCCACCGTGCGCGCGGCCTGCCAGGTGATCGACATGCGCCAGCACCACGGCGAACATCCGCGCATGGGCGCCGCGGACGTGGTGCCGTTCGTGCCGGTGCGCGGCGTGACCATGGCCGATTGCGCGCGGCTCGCCCGCAAGCTCGGGCGCCGGGTGGGCGACCAGATCGGCATTCCGGTTTATCTATACGGCGAGGCGGCGCGCAAGCCGGAGCGGCGGAATTTGGCCGAGGTGCGCCGCGGCCAATATGAGGGCCTGGCGGAAAAACTGCAGGACCGCAACTGGGCGCCCGACTTCGGCCCGGCGCGTTTTGTTCCCGAATCCGGCGCGTGCATCATCGGCGCGCGGCAATTTCTCATCGCCTACAACATCAATCTCGACGCCGCCGATGTCGAGATCGCCAACAACATCGCCCGCGTGATCCGCGCGTCCGGTTACCGGCAAGGCGATGCGCGCGTCCCCGGCTTATACTCCTCGGTCAAAGCGATGGGCTTCGCCTTGGAAACACCCGACCGAAAGATCGCCCAGGTGTCGATCAATTTGACCGACTTTACGCAGACGAACATGCACGTGGTATATGATAAAGTGGTGGAGTTGGCGCGGGAACACGGGGTCGGCGTCACCGGCTCCGAAATCGTAGGTCTNNCCGCCACTATCGCGGCGCCGATCTGCCCGACGCGTCGGCGGTCGAAGCGGCGATCGCGGGCTTGGGTCTGTCGGATTTGGCGCCGTTCGTTCCCGAGAAAAAGGTGCTGGAATTAATGATCGAGCGGATGGACTGAGGTAGGACATGAGCGATGCATTGAAGTCGATGGCGGTGGCGGAGTTTCTCGATCTGTTGGCGTCTGAATCCCCGGCGCCCGGCGGCGGTTCGGTGGCGGCGCTGGCCGGCGCGCAGGCGGCGGCGCTGATGGCGATGGTCTGCCGACTGACGATCGGGAAAAAGAAATACGCCGCGGTCGAAGCCCTGGTGCAAACGGAATTGCCGAAGCTCGAATCTTACCGCCAGGAATTATTGCAATTGGTCGATGAGGACACGGCGGCGTTTCACGCTTTCGCCGCCGCCATGATCCTGCCGAAAGAAAACGAGGAGCAAAAAGCGGCGCGTCAACAGGCGCTGCAGACTGCGGCAAAAGCGGCCGCCGAGACGCCGCGCCGCACGATACGCGCTGCGTTGGCGGTGGCCCGACTGATCCGTCAGCTCCATCCGGTCACCAATCAAAACTGCCTGTCCGATATCGGCGTGGCGATGCAGATGGCCCGTGCGGCGGTGCTTGGCGCGGCGATGAACGTGTTGATCAATCTGCCGGGCACGGGCGACGACGCGTTCAATCACGAAGCCGCGGGGGAAGCGAAGACAGCCGTGCACGATGTCGAAGGGTTGGCGGTGGAAACGACCCGGGCCGTGCTCGCCTCGCTGGGTTGAGCCGTCGCGCGGTTTTCAGTTATTGTCGGTAGTCGCGTTGAATTCCTCTTTTCTTGTCGGCACACCTCGTGTTAACATCCACGGGCAAAGCGACGAACCTCGCTGAAGGATGAGTTGAACGGCATGTCGTTTCTCGATCAAATCACCGCCGATCGTCGACGCCGGCTGCCGTTGGCCGGACTGCTGATTCGTGGCGTGGTGGCGGCGACCGCCTGGCTGTTGCTGTTCTTGCCGCTTGGTCTCGGACCGGCCGAAAGCTGGCTGCCCACATCGTGCTTTGCCGCGCTGCTGGCGATCTACGCCGCGGCGGCGCTGCTGTACTACCTGCGCAAAACGCCCGCGGTCACGCCGTTGATCGTCACCGCGGCGGACGTCGTGGCGATCAGCCTGCTGTTCTTCGTTACCGGCGGCGGCTCGGGTTTGTACGTCGCGCTCTACGCGATCGCGTTGATCGGCGCAACGGTCTTCGGTTCGACGCGGCAAACGTTGGTCGCCGCGCTGGGCGGTTTTGTGCTGCTCGCGGCCGTGACCGTCGCCCTGGCCGTCGGCGTCCCCTCGCTTTCGGCGGGGTCCGGCGCGACGGATCACGCAGCGGCGTCGCTCTGGGCCGTGCTCCTGGGCCTGGCATTTTGCGCCGCGCTCGCCGTGCCGGCCAACATCTACTTGCGGCGGCGGCTGGCGGAGTATCGCGAGGTGATCAAGGAGCGCGACGAACGCCTGTCGGCCGCCAATCGCGAATTGACGCGGAGCTTCTACGATCTCGAGTCGCTGACCGACCGCGTCCGCGCGGAATACGACAGCGAGCAGGAACTGCAGCGGCGGCTGGTGCTGGCCCAGCGTTTCGCCAAGTTCGGCCAACTCGCCGCGGGCGTCGTGCAGGACATGACCAATCCGATCACGGCGATCATGGCCGAGACGGAAATGCTGCTGCTCAAGCCGGAAGATCAACCGGCGAAAACGAAAGACGCATCGTCGCGCATTCTGGCGAACGCCAATCGCCTGGCGACGCTGACCGACAACCTGCGGCTGTTTGTGCGGCAGGAATCCGAGATGATCTACGGCGCCGTCGATGTGCACCAGATGATCAAACGCTGTCTCAATGCGCTCGAGCCGTTGCGGCGCAAGCGCGGCGCGTCGTGCACCCTGCGGCTGGCTGATCGACTGCTCAAGGTGCTGGGGGTCGAGAGCCAACTGGAGCAGGTTTTGGTCAACCTGCTGACCAACGCCTATCAATCGCTGACCGGCGCGGGCGGCCAGGTCACGGTCCGCACCAACGTCGAAGGCGAACGAGTGCGCATCGAAGTGGAAGACAACGGCGTCGGCATCGCCCCCGAGTTGCGCGAAAAAGTTTTCGAGCCGTTTTTCACGACCCGCCAGGATAGCGGCTCGTTGGGACTGGGACTGCACACCGCCAAGGCGATCATCGAAGAGCAGAACGGCAAAATCAGCGTTCGTTCCAATCCGGGCGTCTCCACCGTATTTACTGTGGAGCTGCCGATCGTACCCGAAGGAACCGCGGCGTCGTGAACGCAATGATCCTCCGGCGGCGATAGTCCGATGGCCAAGTTGAAACTCACCGAAGTGCTGGCGCGGCTGCGCGACGATCGCCGCTTCATGGAAAACGCGAAGGCGGTCAAGGAGCTGCCGGCGCGCGAAGGCGTCTTCGCGCCGTTTCCTGATTGGGTCGATCCTCGGTTGCGGCGGGTGCTCGAAGCGCGGGGCATCACGCGGCTGTACGATCATCAGGCCGAAGCGGTGAACCTGATTCGCCAGGGCCGGGACACGGTGCTGGTGACGCCCACGGCGAGCGGCAAGACGCTGTGCTACAACCTCCCCGTGCTGCAGCGCATTCTCGAAGAGCCGGAGACGCGTGCGCTCTATCTCTTTCCCACCAAGGCGCTGGCGCAGGACCAGATGCACGAGGTCCACGGCCTGATCGGCGAACTCGGCGCCGATATCAAGACCTTCACCTATGACGGCGACACGCCCGACGACGCGCGCCAGGCCATTCGCAAGCAGGGGCACGTCGTCGTATCCAACCCGGACATGCTGCACACCGGCATTCTGCCGCACCACACCAAGTGGCAGAAGTTGTTTTCCAACCTGCGGTTCGTGGTAATCGACGAACTGCACGTCTATCGCGGCGTGTTCGGCAGCCACGTCGCCAACGTGCTGCGGCGCCTCGTGCGGGTATGTCGCTTTTACGGCGTCGACCCGGTGTTCATCTGCTGCTCGGCGACCGTGGCCAATCCGCGTGAACATGCGGAACGTCTGGTGGAGCGGCCCTTCGCGTTGATCGACCGCAGCGGCGCGCCGACCGCCGCGAAAACCTTCATTCTGTACAACCCGCCGATCGTCAATCGCGAGTTGGGGATTCGCCAATCGGCGCTGACGCCCGCGCGCCACACGGCGGCGAAGCTGATCGAGAACGACATCCAGACCATCGTCTTCACGACCAGCCGCCTCAACGTCGAGGTGCTGACGAAGTATCTCAAAGACCAGTTCTCGCGCCGCAAGGTGCTGCCGGACCAATTCATCGCCGGCTATCGCGGCGGCTATCTGCCGAATTTGCGGCGCGACATCGAGCGCGGTCTGCGCAATCGCGAGGTGATGGGCGTGGTCAGCACGAACGCGCTGGAGTTGGGCATCGA
>PMZC01000302.1:0-485 GCA_003170555.1 Deltaproteobacteria bacterium | reverse complement strand
CTGATCCTGCTGCACCACATCAAGAGTGCGGCGTTCGAACTGCCCTTCGAGCGCGGCGAGAAATTCGGCGGCGAAGACCTGGAGCAGCTTCTTGAATATCTCGAAGAGAAGGGCGTGCTGCACCGCGTGGAAGATCGCTGGCATTGGGCGGCGGAGAGCTACCCGGCCGACGAAATCAGCCTGCGCACGGTGAATCCCGAGAACGTCGTGGTCGTCGACACGACCGAGAAGGCTGCGCCGCGCATCATCGCCGAAGTCGACTGGGACAGCGCGTTCACGACGGTGCACCAGGACGCGATCTACATGGTGGAGTCGCAGCAGTATCACGTGGACGAACTCGATCTCGAGCGCAAGAAGGCGTACGTGCGCCAGGTCGACGTCGACTACTACACCGATGCGATGACCTACACCAACGTGCGCACGATCGACGTGTTCGACACGCTGCGCACGCCGCAGGTGATCGTCGAACACGGCGAAGTGCAGGT
>PMZC01000276.1 GCA_003170555.1 Deltaproteobacteria bacterium | reverse complement strand
TTCGATTCCATCTCCCCTCTCCGCGTCGGAGAGGGGCCGGGGGTGAGGTCCAGGACGCCAGCCGCTCAATTGCATTTTTCTTGTGTTTTGACAGAATACGTCAGCCCTAACGGGGAATATTTCGAACCAGCATGAAGGAGGATGCCGTGAAGCGTCGCGGATGGATCATCGCCGGCGTGGCGGTCGCGGCGGCAGCCGCCGTCGTGGCCGTGCTGCTGTTTACCGATGTCATTTCGTTCGGACCCAAGAGCGACACCCGGCGGTACGGCAAGGAGAGCATCAAGCTGACCGACGCCGATCGCGATGCGCTGGTCGCCGCGGCGCGCGGGTTTTTGACCAACGCGCATTTCCAGCCGGCGAACGTGTCGGAGACGCTGAAGAAGCCCTACAACAAAGACGTGTTCGTCACGGTCTTCCGCGGGGCGACGCCGTTTGTCACGGAACACGCGCGGGCCGAGAACGTGCTGGCTTCGCTCGAGCAGGCGTGCGCCGCGATGCGCGACAGCGGCAAGTTCAAATCGGCGTTCGCGGACCACATGGGCGAGGTGCGCCTTGCGGTGCAGATCATCGACCAGGTCACGGGTTTGCGCAGCCGGAATCCCAAGTCGATCGCCAAGACCGTCGAGCCGGGTTACCACGGCCTGATCATGGACTACAAAGGCAACCGCGCGTTCCAACTGGGCGAAGAAGTCGTCTGGCGCGGTTGGGGCATGAAAGGCTTTGGCGACCGCGATCGCATCATGGGCTCGAAAATGGCCGAACTGCGCCTGCAGAAAATCTCCCGCACGGCGGGCGGCGGGAAAAGCGACTGGAAAAAATCCAAACTCTATTACTTCACCGAGCACGCGATGGTCGAGGAAACGCCGGCCGGCAAGGCGGTGGAGACCTACCGCGGCATGGTGCTGCTCCCGCATGAACTCACGCGGCGGCAGGTGCTCGAAGCCGCGTGGCTGGCCGGCCACAATCTGGCGGCGAACACCAACCAGGAAGGCGTGATGGGCTATCAGTACATGCCCAGCACCGACGAATTCGAGGACCTGAAGCGTTACAACATCGTGCGCCACGCCGGCGCCGTGTGGGGCCTCTTCGTCGCGTACAAAGCCACCGGCGACAAGGAAATCCTCGAAGCGGGCCGCCGCGCGTTGGACTATCTGGGCAAGTCGTTCGTCGTGCCGCCGGAAAACAAGAACATCGCCTTTCTCGACTACAACGGACGCGCGCTGCTGGGCACCAACGCCCTGGGCGCGATGAGCCTGACTGAAATCCCGCAGGACCTGCTCACCCCCGAGTGGAAGCAGAAGCGCGAGATGCTCGGCGCCAGCGTGATCGCCTTTCAGGTCGAGGACGGCAGCTTCTACGACGAATGGCGGCAGATGCAGAAGGGCGGGCCGACGCCCCATCCGCAGCCGATGTACGCGCCCGGCGAGGCGTTTCTTTCGCTGATGATGCTGTACGAAAACGACAAGCAGGCGAAGTGGCTCAACGCGGCGAAGAAGTGCGGCAAATGGCAGATGGACTTCTCCGACGCCCACCCCGGCGACCAGCCCGACGCGTGGGTCGTCCAGGCGTTGTGCAAGCTGTACAAGGTCACCAAAGACCCGCGCATTCCGCCGGTCGTGTTCCACATGGTGGACTGGCATTTCAAACACCAGTGGGGCATGCCGGAGAAGACGACCGACCTGCCGTACGCCGACTATTTCGGCGGCGCGGACAACAGCACTCCGCCGCGCTCGACGCCGACCAGCGCGCGCAACGAGGCCAACGCGGAAGCCTGGCATCTGGCGAAGCTGGTGGGCAACAAGGAAATGGAGGACAAGCTGGCGCGGTCGATCGTCGCCGCGATCTGGCACAACATCATCGACCAGTACCGGCCGGCGAACAGCTATTGGGCGCCGAATCCGGTTCGCGTGCTCGGCGGCATTCGCGGTTCGCTGATCGCCGACGACATTCGTATCGACTACGACCAGCACTTCCTGACCTCGGCGATCAACGCGCTCGAGATGTTCGAAGGGCTGTACGGCGAAGGCGAGTTCGGGCCGCTGTCGCAGGGCCGCATTCTCGACGTGTACAAGCTCGGCATCTCGGCGGCGGAAGCGGCGAAACGTCTGGCCGCGACGCAAAGCAGCGCGACGGCGAATCCGTAGCGGCCCAACACAGCTTTGAGCCTGTCGGCTCAAAACTATGGCACACCATCATCAAAATGACGGAGAGATAGATCATGACCTGTGGAATCATCGTTTTCCTGCTCGGCACCGCGGCGCTGGTCTGGTTCACCTGGTCGTTCTCGATCAAGGAACGGCGCTATCACGGCATCTTCCGCTTCTTCGCTTTCGAGGCGCTGCTGGCGTTGCTCCTGCTCAACCATCGGCATTGGTTTCATCACGGATGTTCGCCGGCGCAGACTCTTTCCTGGCTCGTTTTGTTCGCCTCGCTGTTTCTGGCGGTGCACGGCTTTCGCCTGCTCAGGCGCGTCGGGAAGCCGCGCGACCAAATCGAAGACACAACGGTGCTGGTGGAAGAGGGGGCGTTTCGTTACATCCGGCATCCGCTCTACTGCTCGTTGCTGCTGCTGACGATAGGTATTTTTCTAAAGCGCATGACCACCGGCACGACCGTGCTCGCGCTGATTTCGATCCTCGCGCTCTACCTCACCGCGAAAACCGAGGAACACGAGATGCTGCAGAAATTCGGCCGCGTCTACGAAGACTACATGCGCCGCACCAAGATGTTCATTCCCTGGGTGTGGTGAAGCGATTCCGAACCTAACGTCTTGACCCCCCTCCGGCTCCCCCCGTCTTGCAGGGGGAGGGCCAAAGTAGCAAGGGGCTTAAGCCCCTTGTTACCGCTGCTCCCCCTCCGCGAGACGGCTTAGGCGCTAACTTATTTCNNCGTCCATCCTTTTCTGCGGCGGCGGTCAAAGGAAGAACGACAATCTGAAGAGAGCGATCCCTCCACTACGCTTCCGCGCTCCGCTTCACTTCGTTTCGCTCCGCGCGTCCGCTCCGGTCGGGATGACAGAAGGCGGCCAGGTCGTTCGCCAAAGTTAGCGCCTATGCCGCAATTCGGAGGGGGTTGGGGGGAGGTCAGAAAACGTAGGGGCACGGCATGCCGTGCCCTCTTCATTTGGGCGTAATGCATTACGCCCCTACAAATGTTATTCCGTTCGGGCTACTCGCTCTTGGCGGTCCGCGCGGCCATGATCTGTTTGTTGATCAGGCGGATCGTGTCTTCGGCCGTGTCCATCCAGCTTTCGGCGCCGGGGCTTTTCATCTCGGCGATGCGGCTGCCTTCGAGCAGGCGAATGGCGCCGCCGATCACCGACGAGCTGATCGGAATCGGCCGCAGCACGTGGTAGTCGAAAGTCTCCACGTGGTACTTGCCGCTGGCGAAGCGTCGCGTGAACAGCAGGACCCGGCGGTTGGTGGCCATCAGCACGGTTTCGGTTTCGCCGCGCGAACCGCAGGCGGCCAGCACCGACTCGCCGGTCTCGAGCTCGACCTCGGCGAAGTGAAGCACTTCGTGGTACGACTCATCGGTCGGTGTGCGCAGCCCGCGGTAGTCCGACCCTTGCTGCAGGCGGGCCGCAAACGCCGCGGCGTCGAGCGACTGCACGGCGCCTCGGCCGAGCAGGCGCGACAGGATCAGCAGCAGAAAACCCCCGACCAGCGCCAACGCAACAATCGTGATCCATGACATAGGCGGTCACCGACCTGGTTTGATATTGCTCCTCAACATAGCCGGAAATGCGGGAGGCTCACAAGTCTCTTTTTTTGCGCCGCCGGCCGCGACGAAGTCTGATCGATTTCGGTCACGACAATTGCCGCAAGTGGCTGGCGAGCTCGTCGGCGTAAAGCGGGCAGATGCGGCAATGCTCGGGCAGGGGCCCGCGGCGCAAAAACGCGCGCCGCAGCGCCTGGTACGGCTTGCTGTTCCAGATCGATTCCAGCGACTGGTTGTGCACGTTGCCTACCGGGAAGCTGTAGCGGTCGTTGCGGAACACCGCATTGCAGCACGGCCAGACTTCGCCGGTCGCCCGCACCACGAACATGTGCAGCGGATGCGGACAACGCCCGCGCACGACCGCTTCGAACGGCAGCACGACGGTCACGCCGGCCCGCTCCCCGGCTTCCTTCAGTTCGGCGAACGCGCGGCGCATCGCTTCGGGTTCGTGGTACGCGCTGCGCGTGTGCAGCGACGGGTCCCACGCCACGAGGTGACTGACGAGCAGCGACTTGACGTGCAGGTCCGCCGCGAACGCGAGCAGATGCGGCAGCTCGGCGAGGTTGTCGCGATCGACCGTCACCGCGATGCCGCCCTCGGGAAACGCCGCGCCGTGCTCCACCTTGCTCGCGGCCAGGTGCGCAAACAGCCGCTCGGCGTGCGCGACCTCGAGTCCGCGCCGCGCCCGTAGCGCGCCGGGCTCCACCGCATCCAGCGAGAGGTTCATGATCTCGACGCCGTGGTCGATCAGCCGGTCGACGATCGATTCGCTCAGCGCCAGGCCGTTGCTGGTGAACTCCACGCGGCAGCCGAACTGCTTCGCCTTCTCGACGAGCAGCCAGAAACTCGCGCTGACCAGCGGCTCGCCGTGGCCGAAGGCGAAGACCGTGTCGGCGGCGAGGAAAAAGCGGTCGAGCGCGTTGAGCGTGTCGGCTTCGAGATCGGCCGGCGGGTTGGCGCGCTGGTCCCAGAAGTTGCGCGCGCAGATCGGGCAGCACGCGTTGCAGCGGTTGGTCGGTTCGATCACCAGTTGCGTCGGACTCGAACGAAAGCGCACCCGGCGCAGCGCGATGTCCACCGCCTGCAAGCGGCGATTGAAAGCCTTGCGCAGCGCGTAGGGTTTCACGGCAGCAGCCCGAGCAGATCGAGTTCGGCGAGCACGTGGCGCAGCCGCTCGATGCCTTCGTAATTCGGACAGCGGCGGCACAGCTCGTTCCACAGCGGCGCGCCGTCGGCGAAGCGGAAGTCGCCGTGCCGGCCGAGCGCGCGCGCGGCCAGCCGGGCGCGGTCGTATTCCTCGCTCGCCCACCAGGCGGCGAAGCGTTGGTCGCGCAGATTACCCACCGGGCGCGGCGCGCAGCAGAAGCTGAGCACGCCGTCGGCCCAGGCGCGACCGAAGACGAAGCCGGCGAGGCAGCCGAGTTCGCGATAGCGGTCGCCGGTCCAGTCGGCGCCTTCGCCGTGTCCGCCGACCTGAAAGTCGATGTTCTCGATCACCTCGACGCCCGCCGGCCGCGCGATCGCCTGGGCGCGTTCGAGGGCGGGCCGCAGCGCGGCGAAGCGTTCGGGCGGCAGCGCGAGTTCGGTGTTGTATGACTCGATGGCCGCCAATTGATAGCGCAGATGATCGACGCCCAGCTCCGCCGCCAGCCGCGCGAAGTCTTCCACCTCGTGGTCGTTGCGGTTGGTGAGCACGTCGACCAGCACCACGCGCGGCGAATCGGATTTCGCGGCGCGGCGCAGGTCGAGCAGATGCCGCACGTTCGCCTTGATCTTGCCGAACGCCGCCGGCGAAAGCTTGGAGTGCAGCCGCGCGAACGTCTGCTCGCTCGCCGCCGAGAGACTGACGTAGAGCATATCGAGCCGCGCATCGACGCACGCGCGGGCGATCGCGTCGTCGAGTCGCGCGCCGCCGGTGAACAGCGTCACGGCCAGGCCGCGCGCCTTCAATTCGCGCACCATGTCGGCGATGCGCGGGTGCGCCAGCGGCTCGCCCTTGCCCGACAACACGACGTCTTCCTTCGCTTCGAGCGCGGCGAGGTCGTCGGCCAGCGCGAGGAACATCTCCCAATCCATCGTCGCGTCGCGGTTGGCGTCGGTCAGACGATGCGGGTCGGTGCGCGCCGCCGCGAGCGGGCTGTGGAACCAGCAATAGATGCAATCCGCCTCGCAGTGGTTGGTCACGTCGAGGTGGAACGTGCGCGGGCCGATCAGCGCCGCGCCGGTCAGCGCCCCGAGCGCGCGCAGCAGTTCCGCCTCGCGATCGGGCCGGTGCGCCGCGGCGATCTTCCACAGCGCGCGCGGCACGGCGTCGTCGAGCGGATCGAGCAGCACGTGCTGCGCCGCACAGCGCTCGCGCAGTTGTTGAAATTGTCCGGGCCAGCGCATGTGCAGGCTCGCGAGCGGCCGCGGCTCGAACTTCGCCCACGCCGGCTCGACCGGCCGGTGCGTCACGTCGCGGATCAGCCGCAGCACGCGATCGAGGCGCGCGACATTGCGGATCGTCACCGGCACGCGGATCGGTTCGCCGTTGCGCAAATTCGTCAGCGCGCGTTGCACTTCGTCCCACGGCCGCGCGTCGCGACCGAGCTCGTGCACCAGGTCGATGTCGCCGTGCAGCACGACGCCGGGCTCGTTCACGGTGACCGCCGGCGGCGAGAACGGCGGCGCGGCAATGGGCGCGAAGGGCAGATGACGACGGTAGGCGTCTTCGATCGCGCGCAGTTCGCCGCCCTCGCGCGCCACGCGTTCCATGTCGTCGAGCGCGTGCGTTTCGTCTTCGGTCAAACCGCCGGCCAGCCGCATGAGATGCTGGTTGTGGCCGAGGTTGTCGCAGATGCGAAAGCAGCCGGGCAGCGCGAAGTCGATGTCGTGCCCGATGTTCTGCAGCCACGGGTCGTGGTAATCGAGATGCAGCGTGTGCGTGCGGAACAGGCGCATGCCTTCGCCGAACCAGATCGCGCGAAAGTCGTACTTCGTCGCGTCGCCGACCGCGACGCGGTGCGCCTTGAGGCACGCGTGCACCTGGCCGACCGTGGTCACGCGCGAATAGAACCAGCCCGCCGCGCACGGAATCGAGGCGACGATGCCGTTGTCGAACACGCCCTTGGCCGCGTCGATGTTCTGCAGCCGCCGCGTGAAAAGTTCGGCGTGCACGAACGGCGGGCCTTCGCGGTCGAGCTGCTCGACCAGCTTCAGCGCGCGGCCGATGCGCGGCTCGTCGAGCGTGAAGATGTTCGTGCGGCCGGGGATCGGATCGAACACGGCCAGTTCGACTTCCTCCGCGCCCACGTCGCGGCCGTGCGCGACCATCAGCGGAATCTCTTCGTAGTTGTACTTGTTGATGACGTGGTACAGCTTCACCCGCGGCGTCGCCAAATTGCGTTCGCGCTTGCGTCGCGCGAGGTATTGCAAATGCTCGGTCAGCAGGTGGAACGTCGCCTCGGTTTTGTTCGGGTGCAGCCGGGCGTACGTGCTCGGCGTACCCGCCCACACCGAAACGACGAGCAGGTCGAGGCCCGCGTCGATCAGCCGCTCGACGAGTTCGCCGTCGGCCAAGGTGAAGTTGGTGTTGAGCGTGACCGACAGGCCCGCGTCTTTCGCCTCTTTGATAACGGTCAGTACATCCGGATGACACAGCGGTTCGCCGCCGCCGCCGAGAAACAGCTCGCGCACGCGCAAATCGGCCAGCGTCGGCAGCAGGCGCCGGACGAACGCCAGGTCGAGCGCGCCTTTGTCCAGTGTGTCGTAGTGGTCGTCGTCGCGCAGAAACGGGCTGCGCGCCCAACAGCCGACGCAGTTGTTGTTGCAGGCGTCGGTGAGGTCGAGCTGCACGACCTGCGGGCCGATCAGCGCGCGGTCGCCGAGCCGCATTCCCACCAGACGCAACGCGGTGTCGAGGTCGATCAAATTTCCTCCGTGTCAACCACGGACCGACTATTTTGGACGCAGATGGGTGGGGAGTCTACGGGGGAGAGAGACTTGAGGTTTGGGGCTTGAGGCTTGAGGGGTGATTGTACGAGCGCCTTTCCAGGCGCGATTCAGATCGCACCCGGAAGGGTGCTCCTACAAAAGGAAAGGGCGGACCCATCGGTCCGCCCCTACGATTCTACCCTAGACCCTAGCCCCTAGACCCCAGCTTCGGTCACGGCTCTTCCGGCTGGGCGTTGCCCATACCGGCCGGCATGCCGCCCTGGCCGCCCTGGGCGCCTTGTGCGCTTGGTCCGCCCTGGCCGCCCGCGCCGGGCATCATGCCGGGGTAGTTGGGCTGCGGCACGGCCAACGCCTGCAGCGCCGCGTCGTCGATGTTGATCTTGGCCCCGTCGCGCAGCGGCTTGACGATGGCGTCATACGCGTCCTGCTGCGCCTGCATCCGCAACCGCATCATGATCGCCGATTTGACTTCCTCGAACGGCCGCGAGCCGGCGGGCTTCTTCTCTTCGACCTTGAGAATGTGGAAGCCGCGCGAGGTTTTGATCACGTCCGACACCTGGCCGGCCTCGAGGGCGAACGCGGCTTTGTCGAGCGGTTCTTCCATGCGGCCGCGCGGAATGAACCCGAGGTCGCCGCCGCGGTCGCGGCTGCCGGCGTCGTCGCTGAATTCCTTGGCCACTTTCGCGAAGTCGGCGCCGCCCTTGATCTTGGCCAGCGCCTGCTTGGCTTTCTTTTCGGCGGCGGCTTTCGTCGCCTCATCGGCGTCGTCGGCGGCCTTGACCAGAATCATGCGGACGTGGGCCGACTCCGGCGCGGCGAAATCGCTGGCGTGTTCGTCATAGTATTTCTTCGCCGCCTCTTCGCTGACTTCCTTCGTCTTTTCCTTGATCTTCTTTTCGAGGTAGGCGATGAACAGCACCTGCTTGGTGTAGGTTTCGATGAAGCGGCGCACATCCGCGTCGCGCTCGAGCCCTTCACGGCGCGCGGCGGCGTTGACCAGCTCCATGTCGATGACTTTGTTGACCAGCATCTTCTTGCCTTCCGGATCATTGAACATCGCGAGCTGCCGCGGATCGCGAATGGCCTGCAGCATGTGCAGCAGTTGCTGATCGGTGATCTTGATGCCGTTCACCGTGGCGACGACCTTCCCCTCATCCTCGGTTTTTTTGGCGCTCTTGAACTTGTCGCAGGCGATCCATCCCGCCGCCAGCGCCAGCACCAGCACCAGCCCCGCCCTGCTTAGCGGGGCCAGCGCCGGTGCGGGACGCAGCGCCCAGGCTGGACGCCAGCGGCGCAGGGCGCTGCCCACCTGCCAGGCGGCGGCAGCGACGCCCGCCAGCATCACGGTAGTGGGCACCAGCAGGGCGCGGCTTTCGCTGATCTCGGCGTTTTCGATATAGGCGGCGGGTACGTTGATGGCCGCGATCAGCAGGAAGACCATGCCGCCGGTGAGCAGCAGGCCGGCCGCCAGGCGGCGCAGGCTGATGCCGTTTTGGGCAGCGAAGAGGCCGAAGATCACGCCGCCCGCGCCCAGCGCCAGCACTGCCCAGCGGTTGAGGGATAGAAAGGCGCGGATGTAGAGGTAGCCAAACTTGAGCGCCATGAAGGGCAGCTCTGCCAGCGGCATGGGGGCGGCATAGGATATCAGGCGGCGCGGCGTGTTCATGGGCGAGAGCACCAGCACCACCATTGCTGCCAGGCCGGCGACCAGCGCCGCCGCCAGCATGGGCACCAGCGCCCGCCGCACGCTCTTTGCCAGGCGGCGGCGGAAGGCGAGCACCAGCGCCAGCCCCAGGGCCAGGCTGCTCAACAGCAGGGCGCAGCCCACCTCTGAAAAACCGCCGATGATGAAAGAGAGCAGCCCGGCGATCGCCGTGCCGCGCCAGCCGCGGGCCGGCTCGAGCGCCTGCAGCACAAAGCGCCCTGCCAGCCAGGTGAGGCCCAGCAGGGGGGCGGTGTAAGTCAGCAGACCGGTGCGCCACATCAGGATTTGAAACTGGTTGGGGGCCAGCCAGAGGATGAAGGTCAGCAGGACGGCGGCGCCCAGCAGGCTGGTCTTGCGGTCGAGCCCCGCCTTGCTCTGCGGGGCGAGGGCCGGCTGGAACAGGCGGGCCAGCAGGCGCAAATTCCAGTAGAGGCCGCCGAGCCAGAGCAGGATGACCGCCAGCGGCAGCAGCTCAACGCCGGGCACCCACAGCGGGGCGAGAAAGCCGGAGAAAAGGGTCAGCGAGACACGGTTGGTGGCGTAAGTGGCGGTGTCGAAGTAGCCCTGCACCGCCCCCACCAAGCCGCGGTGCAGCACGCTGGCGTCGTAGCACCAGTCATCAGCCCAGTAGCGGTTGTAGACCCCTTGATAGGCCAGCAGCGCCAGGCCGGCCAGCACCAGGATGAGGCAGATCCAGACGAAGCGATTTTTCCACACGGTGAGCGAGATTATAACCCCGAAAAGAGTCAAAGAGAGAATCTTATATGCGGTTTTTCGTCCCGGGCGAAGCCTGAGACGAAAAACCGCATATAAGATTTTCCTCTCGCAGGGAGAGAGGCCCTACGGGCTATTCTTTGGCCCGCAGGGCGTTTTTATCCACCGCCAGGGGTGGTCGGCGGCGGTCGGCGAAATTTTCCAGGAACTCCAGCCCGCTGTTGACCGCCAACGAACCGGCGTCCAGCGCCAGGTCCACCACGCGGTGGCTGTCGTGGCGGAATTTAGCCATCACGCCCTCACTCCGTGCCCGCTCCAGGGCCTCGCGCGACACGATGTCGTCGCGGATGCCCTCCGAGATGCTGATCGCCATTGCCAGCTCGCGCTCCAGCACCTCCAGCGAGGCCGTGCCCAGGTTGCGCGTCGAGCGCAGCAGGGTGCGCACCGAGCGGGTCACATCCTCCAGCCCCACCACGTTGGCCGCTGCGGCCTGGGGTTCGCTCTTTTTGATAAATTCTTCTTCCTTCATGGAAACCTCCACTGTGGCATTTCTCAAGCTATGCCCGGAAAGCTATTTTTTAGATTGTTTACAAAAACTATCTAGATTTTACAATTTCGCCAGGCCATTGTCAATCAGGTATTTATCCTATGCGGGCAGGACGTTGAACTGGAGGGAGGTTTTGTAATCTCCCTGGGCCAGGCCAATGGTCACCAGGTAAGCGCCCGGCTGGACGGTGGGGGGAACTTCGATAAACACCGTCAGCTTCTCAAAATCGTGGGCGGCAATGGTGAGAGAGACAGGCTCGAAGCGCAAAACGGGCAGCGCGGCGGTAGTTTCCAGCGGGCCGCCCGTTCCGCCGCCGGGGGCGCTTTCCACCGCCAGGCACACAAACTGCAGCTCCGACATCGGCTCGGCGCCGGGATTCTCGATCGAGAGCGGGATGCGCAGGGTGTTGCCCTGGCGCACCGTCGGGAGGCCGGCGGGGGGCGGGGACGGAGGTTCCCCCGCC
>PMZC01000110.1 GCA_003170555.1 Deltaproteobacteria bacterium | reverse complement strand
GAGTTGCGGCACGTGGTGCATTATCTGCGCGGCCGCGGACTGATCGAATCGGAGGACAAGGGCCTGCCCGGTTCGCCGCGTTTTCAACATCGGATTACGAGCCGCGGCATCGAGATGGCCACCAACGGCTGCAACGATCCGGAGATTTGGTAGACGTGCCCGGCCGTCGCCGCCGCGACAATTCCATCGACGCCCTGCCGGACGGCCTGCGCGATCTCGTTCGCGAAATGCTGACCTCGAAAGCGCCGCGTTATTCCTACGCGCAGATCGTCGGCGCCGTCGAGAAAAAGAGTGAAGGCAAATACAAACTCACCGGTCAATCCTTGAATCGCTATTGGTCCAAAGGTCTGGAAGAGGAGATGGCCGAGCAGAAGCGGATCATTTTGGCCGGCGTCGAACAGCGCAAGCAGGTCGAGCAACTGCTAAAGACCGGCGGATCGCCCGAACGATTGACCGCTGAAATAATGGGCCTGATTGACTCTGGCATCCTGGCGAACACCAACGACATCACTACCGAAGGCACGGTCGGCCTCGTGATCGCCAAATCTAAATTGATGCAGGCCAGCAACGACGAAAAGAAACTCGCTCTCGCCGAACGCCGTCTCGCGCAGCAGGCGGAAAAATTCAAGCTCGAAAAACAGAAGCTCGAACGCGATTTGGAAAAGCAACGCCGCGATGAAGAACGGCGCAAGACGGAAACCCTGAAAGCGGTCGCGGCCGCCGAGGGCTCCGTCGATGACGCCGAGATGTATCGGCGGGCGCTGAAAGCGATCCACAAGGCGGTGGAAGGATGATGCGCGCGTTGCGCCAACGCCAGGTCATGCTCACGGCGGTTATCGCGCTGCTATTGATCTGTTCGGTCGGCCTCGGACGCGCGAAGGCGACGAAGCCGCCCGCCACGCCGAAGCCCGCGCCGGCAGCCGGAACGATCGCCGGCGGGCCCGCCGAGCCGACCGGCCCGGAAACAATTTTTCTGCCGTACCAGATTCGCTGGGTCAAGGATCGCTCGCGTCACAAGATCGCCGACAAGGGCCGCCAGGTCGGCTTGTCCTGGGCCACGATGTATGAGGTGGCCCGCGACGTGCTCGACGATGACGCGCGCGGCAACTGGGTGGTGCTGAGCGCCGGCGAACGTCAGGCGAAGCAACTCTGCAAAACGCTCGTGTTCTGGGTGCGCGTCTTCGATCAGGCGCTGGCGGCGATCCTGCGCGGCGCGAACGACGCGATCTGGACCGAACGCGAAGAGTACTGCGAGAGCATCGCCGAAAAAGTGACCGTGCTCGAAGTCACGTTCCGCAACGGCAAGACGGTGATGTTTCTGCCGGCCAACGCGGACACGGCGCGCGGCTGGTCTTGCAACGTCGTGCTCGATGAATTCGCGTTCCATAAAGACGGCATGGAGATCCTCAAGGCGGTCGGCCCGAGCACGCTGCGCGGCGGCTACCGGCTGATCATCATCTCGACGCCCAACGGCAAACAGGGCGCTTTCTACGAGGTCTACACCGGCGCGAACGACTACAGCAAACATCTGATCCCGATCTCGCTGGCGATCGCCGAGGGCCTGGAAGTCGATTACGCGGCGTTCTGCGCCATGTTGAATAACGATCCCGATGCGATCGCGCAGGAGGGCGAAGGCGCGTTCCTCGACACGGCGACGATGTTCTTGCCGCCCGAGTTGATCGCCTTCGCCGAGAGCGACAAGGCCGCCGAGCCGCTGCGCTTCGAGGGATGGCGCGGGCCGGATGACGAACGGCAAGGCGTGCTGCTGAGCGAAAAGCAAGGCAAGCCGCGCATCATCGGCGATCTATTTTACGACGACTATTTGAAAATCGAAGCGGCCGTCGCGGCGGCCGTCGCGCAGGGCGGCGACTACTTTTACGGCTTCGACGTGGCGCGGAAGCGCGACCTCTCGGTGCACAACCTCAACGCGAAACGGGCCAGCCAGTACCTCAACTGCGAGTTGCCGGTCTGCACCGTCGAGTTGTCGCGCACGTCGTTCGATTCGCAGGAATACGTGGCGCGGCTGATGCTGACCGCCGCGCGGCGCGGTGCGATTGATGCGACGGGCATCGGCGCGCAGATCGCCGAGGCGATGGTCCGTGAGTTCGGCGAGGGCAAGGTCGAAGCGATCACCTTCACGAACGAGATCAAGTCGGAACTGGCCTGGCGCGTCCGCAATAAGCTCGCCGACACGACGGCAAAAATTCCGGCGGGCAATCAGACCGTGCGCGCCTCGCTCAAGTCGATCCGCAAAACCAAGACCAGCACCGGGGCCGATCGCTTCGACGCCGACAGCACCGACGAAACCGGCCACGCCGACTATTTTTGGTCGTTCGCGTTGTCGCTGCACGCGGGGTCGAAGGCCCATACGAAACTCGCCTATCACGCCGTCGTCATCCGCCCGCTCTCGAATTTCTTCAAACGCGGCGGTGAGCCGGAAAAAGAATCTTTGCGGCCGAACCGCGCGCGGCAATACGCCGAATTGCGCGGCAAGCGACGCGGCGGGAAGCGGGGCGACGAATGAGCTTCCGCCTCGCGCTCGCGAAACGCGCCGTCGGCGTCGCCGCCTGGTTGACCGGCAAGAAGCCGATGAGCTATTTGCCCGGCCGCGAACGCATCGCGATGGCATTCGGTATGACACCGGCGCGGCTTGGTTCGACGATGCGCGCCGCGCTCAGTCGCGGCGTCAGCGCATGGGACGCCTACCACGAACTCGTCGCGGCGGCCGAGCATCTCTATCTGACCGACGGCGGCCTGCGGCCGATCTTCGACAACATCCGCGTCGAGATTTGCCAATCGCCCTACGCCGTCGTCCCGTCGCCGCTCGATCCGCGCGGCAAGGAGATCGCCGAGTGGCTGGCCGGCGTCATCGGCAATATCCCGCGTTGGAAGCGGCGCATGTTGTGGGAATTGTCCGACGGCATTTATACCGGCATCGGCATCGTCGAGCAGTTCGGCGGTCCGGCCGCGAACGGCGATTTTATCGTCGATCGCGTCGCCGGCGTCGAACAGTGGCTGGTGCGCCCGGTCGAGGGCCTGCCCGGCGAACTGGATTATCGCGGCGAATTGGCGCTGCCGGCCGCGAACCAACCCGGCCGGTGGGAATACCGCACCGCCTATGATTGGCAGCCCGTGCCGGACGGCAAGCTGCTGACCTGGGAACTCGACAACAAGGGTTCATACATCACCGGCGGTCTGATGTGGCCGTGCCTTTGGTACGGCATGTT
>PMZC01000281.1 GCA_003170555.1 Deltaproteobacteria bacterium | reverse complement strand
CGGCGGCGACGAAGGCGGGCAGGGGCCAGTCACTGAGCCTCGACCGGAGTAACCTTGCCAAGCCACGAAGCGGGCATGAATGACGCGGCGCCGAAATCCGAGACGGTCGGCGCCAAAGTCCCTTCCGGACCGCCGCTGCCGCAGGCCGCAGGCCGTTTTTTCCGCCATGCGAACGCACGCCTCTTCGCGGCGGCCACCGCGGCGTCGTGGGCCGCGAGAGTCGCCGTGGGCGGCTGGAGTTGGCGCGGACCTGACCGTCGGGGTCGTCGTCTTCGCGCTCTGGCCGTTCCAGGAATGGCGGCTGCACGTGTACATCCTCCATTGGCGACCGCGCCGGATGTTCGGCCGCACCGTCGACCTCTACGCCGGGCGCAAACACCGCGCGCATCATCGCGATCCGATGCGCCCGGGCCTCATTTTCATTCCGACGCGCATCGTCCTGACGAGCCTGATCGTGCTGCCGTTGGCCTGGCTCCTGCCGCTTTCGCTGGCGACGGGCCTGACGGGGATCGCCATCTACTACACGTTCGCCTCGACCTACGAGTGGACGCATTTTCTGATTCACTCGACCTACCGCCCCCAGTCCAAATGGTACAAACGCGTGTGGCGCAACCACCGGCNNTTCCGCAATGAGCACTACTGGTTCGGCGTTTCGCGGCTGTTCGGCGACAAGGTGCTGGGCGCCGACCCCGACCCGGCCCAGACGCCGATCTCGCCGACCTGTATGACGCTGGGCATCGAGTCGGAATTGGCGGACGCAACAACCTTGTAGTTCCGACATGTTACCGATTTTTTGAGGCCGGACCTAGGGCTGGCCGGCGTTTGTCTTATGGAATTTCCCGGATCGTCCGATAACGTTCTTACAACAGAGAACGTACATCTGGTAGAAAAAATATAAGTGTCTGATTTTGCTGAGGATTTTGTTGGAGGAATTTCCGCAAGAAGACAAAACATCGAGCCACCAGAGTTCCGGCGATAAATCGAGAGAATTTTTTCGACTTCGCCGCGATATTCTGGCGCGGATCATCGATGTCTTTGCGCTCCTGAGCCTGCCGGTTTTACTGGTCGCTTTCGTAAAGTTCTTACCACACCAGCGCTGGTGGCTGATCGGCGTGTGCCTGGGCGGTTTCGCGGCCGCCGTTTTCGCGGCGCTGGGCCGACGGCGAATGCGGTATAGCGTCCCGGCCCTCGGCCTCCTGGGCGCGTTGTATGCGTTTGGGATGGTGCTGCTGGCGGCGTTTGGGGCCAGCGGGTCGGGCACGCTGTTTCTGCTGATGTTCACGCTGTTGGCGACGTTGCTGCTCGGCAAAAGGGCCGGCGGGGCGGCGGCGGCGCTCAGCGTGCTGGCCATGACCGTCGTCGGCGTCGCGCTGGCGGCCGGCTTGATCCCCGTCAATGAAGTCCCCGTCGTTGATTCCAGGGCGGGTTTGACCTGGGCGATCGGCGTCGGCTTGTTCACGCTGCTGGCCGCCGTGATGATCTTCGCCACGGACACGCTGATTTCCCGGCTGCAACACTCGTCGGCGCAATACGAGCGCCGGTCCGTCGACGCGCAGGAAGCCAATGAGCAGCTGCGCCTCGAGTTGATCGAGCGCCGCCGGGTGCAGGAGGACCTGGAGCAAACCAGCCGCTTGCTGCGCGAGGAAATCGCCGCGCGCCGGCGGGCCGACCTGACCCCGGAGGACAGCGAAAGCATCAATCGCGCGGTGGTGGATTACTCGCCGCTGGGCATTTCGGTGCGCGCTCCCGACGGCCGGCTGTTGCATTACAACGCCGCCTGGCAGCGCATCTGGGCCATGTCCGACGAAACGATTCGCGACGACATGACGCGCGAACGCCCCGCGTTGCAGTTCGACGACAAAGATCAATACCTGGACGAGTATTTGCCGCGCGTGCTCGAAGTCTACCGTCGCGGCGGCACGTTGTTCGCGCCGGCGATTCCGACCAATGTTTCGCGCGCCGGCGCCGCCGAGTGGGTGGACCAACATTTCTACGGCGTCCGCAACGCGCGGGGCGAGGTCGAAAGCGTCGTCATCCTCACGCAGGACGTCTCCGCACAAAAACGCGCGGCGGAAGCTCTGGCGCGCAGCGAAAACCTGTACCGCTTCCTGGCCGAACGCGCCACCGATGTGATCTGGAAAGCCGACCTCAATCTGAAATTCAGCTTCATCAGTTCCGCCGTGGAGCAGGTCTTCGGCTATTCGATCCCGGAAGCGCTGGCCCATTCCATGGACGAAATCACCACGCCGGAAACGCTGACCCGCATCTTGGCCGCGATGCAGGAGTCCCTGGCTGAATCGGCCTCGACGGCGCGGCCTTTGACCGTCGAGGGACAGATGTACGGTCGCGACGGTTCGCCGGTGTGGGTGGAACTCACGATCGTCATTTTGCGCAATGAGCAAGGGATGCCGGTCGAGATCCAGGGTTCGACGCGCGACATCAGCGAGCGCAAACAGGCCGAGGAAGCGCTGCGGGAGAGCGAGAGTCTGTATCGCTTCCTCGCCGAGCGGGCCACCGACGTGATCTGGAAAGCCGATCTCAACCTGCGGTTCAACTTCGTCAGTTCCGCCATCGAGCAGGTGGCCGGCTATTCGGTGGCCGAAGCGATGCAGCTTTCCGTGCCGCAGATCACCCCCCCGGAGACGCTGAACCGCATCCTGGCCGCGTTGCAGGAACGCTTATCCGATCCGGCCACGGAAACGCAGCCCTGCACGATCGAAGGGCAGATGTACTGCCGCGACGGCGCGCTGGCCTGGGTGGAGATCACCATCTTGATCGTGCGTGACGAGCACGGAACGCCGGTCGAAATCCAGGGGACGACGCGCGACATCAGCGAGCGCAAGCAGGCGGAGGACGCGCTGCGCGAATCCGAACGCCTGCTGACCGACATCATCGAGTTCCTGCCCGACGCGACCTTCGTGATCAACCGCGGCGGCAAGGTCATCGCCTGGAATCGGGCGATGGAGGCGATGACCGGCGTCCAAGCGAAAGACATGCTCGGCCGTGGCGACTACGAGTACGGCCTGCCGTTTTACGGCGAGCGGCGTCGGGTGCTGGCCGACCTCGCCCTCGAACCCACCGGCGAGTGGGAGCGGGAGTACGTCAACCTGACCCGGTATGGAACCACGATCAGCGGCGAGGCGTATACCCCTCGCTTGCCGAACGGCGTCGCCTACCTGTACGGCACGGCCGCGGCGTTGCGCGACTCCCAGGGTCACATCGTCGGCGCGATTGAGTCGATGCGCGACATCACCGACCGCAAGAAAGCGCAGGAGGCGCTGCAGGCGAGCGAAGAAAAGTATCGCCTGATCACCGAGGGTTCAAAAGACATCATCTGGACGTGGAATACGGAAGCGCGGCGCTTCGAGTTCTTCTCGAGCGCGGTCACGGACATCCTCGGTTACACGGCCGAAGAAGGGCTCCAACTGCGATTGACCGACCTCTTCCCCGGAGAATCGCTGCGCACCGTGCTCGAGACCTTCGAAGGGATGGTTTCGCAATGGCCGGAGCCGTCGAGCGCGGTGGTGGAGGTCATCCACCGCTGCAAAGACGGGCGATTGGTCTGGATGGAAGTACACGGTTCGTTGCTTCCGCCCTCCGCCGGTCGGCCGAAGCTGGTGGTCGGCATCTCGCGCGACGTCACCGAACGCCGGCGCGCCGAGGAGGCGTTGCGCGACAGCGAACAGCGCTACCGCATCGTGGTGGAAAACACCGCGGACATCATCGTGATGACCGACCTCGAGTTGCGGCTGCTGTATGTCAGTCCGTCGGTGACGCACGTCACCGGATTCACCGCCGAAGAAATGCTGGACAAACGGCTCGGCGATTTGTTTACGCCGGAATCGCTGCGCCTGGCCGCCGACACGCTCGCCACGGAGTTGGCGCGCGCGGGCGCTACGGCCACCGGCATACCGACCCGCATGGAATTGGAGTTCTACCGGAAGGACGGCTCGACCTTCCCGAGCGAATCCATGTCGCGTTTCCTGCGCCAGGCCGACGGCGCGCCGTACGCGGTGATCGCCACGCTGCGCGATATCACCGAGCGAAAAGAGGCCGAGGAGTTGTTGCGCGAGAGCGAGCAACGCTACCGCCTCGTGGTGGAAAACGCGGCGGACATCGTGCTGGTCACCGACCTCAACCTGCGGCCGACGTTCGTCAGCCCGTCGGTCGAGCGGATTACCGGTTATACCCCCGAAGAGGTGATGTCGCTGCCGTTGGAAAAACTGCTCACGCCGCAAGCGCTGCGCGACATCTACGAGTTGCAGGCGGCCGAGCTGCCCCTCGCGGCCCAACGGCCGCCCGAGACCAGCCGCTTCGAAAGCGAGAGCCGGCACAAAAACGGCTCGCTCATCCAGTTCGAGGCCAACTCCCGGTTTCTGCGCGAGGCCGACGGCACGCCCTTTGGTCTGATCTCAGTCTGGCGCGATATCACCGAGCGCAAGCGCGCCGACGAAGCCCTGCGGGCCAGCGAAGAGAAATACCGCCTGGTCACCGAGGGTTCGAAAGACATCATCTGGACGTGGAATCTACAGACCCAACGCTATGAATTTGTGTCCAGCGCGATCGAGGCCATCCTAGGCTATACCCCCGCGGAAGGACTTCAGTTGCGCTTGGCCGATGTGCTGCCGAAAGAATCGTTACGGACCTTGGTCCACGCGTTCGGCGAGATGACGGCGAAATGGCCGGAGCCGGTGAGCGCGGTGGTGGAGGTCCCTCATCTCCGCAAGGACGGACAGCCGGTGTGGATGGAGGTGCGTGGTTCGTTGCTTTCGACCCCCGGCGGACAGCCGACGCTGGTGGTCGGCATCTCGCGCGACGTAACCGAACGCAAACGCGCCGAGGAGGCGTTGCGCGAAAGCGAGGAACGGTTCCGCAACGCGGCCCAGATCGCCAACGACCTTGTCTACGAGCGCGACTTCTGGACCGGCGAAGCCACCTACTACGGCGACGTCGACGCGAAGCATGGCTACCCCCCCGGCGCGTATCCCCGTTCGTTGGCCGGTTGGGTCGAGCAGGTTCATCCGGAGGACTTGCGCGCCGCCCTGGACGCTTCGCGCCAGCAATTCGAGACCGGCGTGCCGTCGGTGGCCCAGTATCGCTCGCTCATGGCCGACGGCAGTTACCACTTTTGGCGCGATTTCTCGCTCCTGGTGCGCGACAAAAACGGTCAACCCGTGCGTTGGCTCGGCGTGGCCACCGATGTCGATCAACAAGTCCGCGCGGAACAGGCGGTGCGGGAGAGCGAGGCGAAGTACCGGCTGCTGGCGGAGAACGTGTCGGACGTCATCTGGACTACCGACCTGAGTTTCAACTTCACCTACATCAGCCCTTCCTGCAAAGATATTTTCGGCTGGACCGCCGAGGAACGGCTGCACATGCCCCTGGCTGAAATGATTACGCCGGAGTCACTAAAGAACGTCCGGGACATCCTGTCCAAGGAAGCGGATTTGATCCGCTCCGGCCGCCAGAATTTCGGCAAGGCCCTGACCATCGAAGTCGAGATGTATCGCAAGGACGGCTCGACGATCTGGACCGAGGTCAACGGCAAATTCATTCTCGACGAGCAAAGCCGGCCGATCGGGGTGCAGGGCATCACGCGGAATATTGCGGAACGCAAGATGGCCGAGAAGGCGCTGCGCGAGAGCGAGGCGAAATATCGACTGCTGGCCGACAACGCGATCGACGTCATCTGGACCCGCGATCTTCAACTGCGGGTGACGTACGTCAGCCCGTCGGTCGAGCGCGCGCGCGGCTTCACGGTCGAAGAAACGATGCGGCAGATGCCGGCGGATTTGCTGACTCCCGACTCCCTGGCGACCATCATGCAAGGGATGGCCGAGGAGTTGGCGATCGAGGCGCTGCCGGACAAAGATGTGCACCGCCTGCGCACCATGGAGCTGCAGGAGTATCGCAAGGACGGTTCGACCGGCTGGTTTGAAAACACGGTGACCTTTCTGCGCGACGAGAACCAGAAAGCGATCGGCGTCCTCGGCGTCAGCCGCGAAATCACGGCGCGCCGCCGCGCCGAGGAGGCGCTGCGCGAGAGCGAGGCGAAATACCGGCTGCTGGCCGACAACGCGATCGATATCATCTGGACCGCCGATCTCGACATGCGCCTGACCTACGTCAGCCCGTCGATCAAGCGCGCGCGCGGCTACACCGTCGAGGAGGCGCTGCAGCAAACGCCGGAAGAGATTCTGGCCCCTGAATCGTTGGCGGTCGTCGCGCGACTCTTGGCGGACGAGATGGCCTTTGAGGCGGGGCCGGACCGCGACCTGCATCGCGTTCACACGATCGAGTTGGAGGAGTACTGCAAAGGCGGTTCGACGGCCTTCTTCGAAACCACGATGACCTTCCTGCGCGACGCGAATCAGCGAGCCGTCGGCGTTCTCGGCGTCAGCCGCGACGTCACCGACCGGCGCTACGCCGAACAGGCGCTGCGGGATAGCGAAACGAAATACCGGTTCATCACCGAGAACATGAACGACATGATCCTGGTGATGGACATGAACCTGTGTCTGACTTACATCAGCCCCGCGGTCGCGCGGATGCGGGGGTTCACGGTGGAGGAGGCGCTGCAGCAGTCAATCGGCGAGCGCCTGACGCCCGCCTCGGCCGAGCGGATGATGCAGATCTTCGCCGAAGCCATGAACGACGAATTCGACGGCCGCGGCGACCCCGCCAAGGTGTGGACGATCGAACTCGAGGACCGCTGCAAGGACGGCTCGACGATCTGGACCGAAAACACGGTGAAGTTTCTGCGCGACGCCGCCGGCGGGCCGGTCGGCATTCTCGCCGTGTCGCGCGACGTCACCGAGCGGCGCCAGGCGGCGCTGGCGCT
>PMZC01000163.1 GCA_003170555.1 Deltaproteobacteria bacterium | reverse complement strand
GGCTTATTTCGACTTTGACAAGTTCAACATCCGCAAGGATCAGGAAGCTGGTCTGGCCGACACGGCCAAGAAGATGCAGAACGAGTTCAAAGATCGTCGGTTCCTGCTCGAAGGCTACTGCGATATGCGCGGCACCGACGAGTACAACCTGGCGCTGGCCGAAAAGCGCGCCAACTCCGTGAAGAACTTCCTCGTCACCTCCGGCGTCGCGGCTGACCGTCTCGAGATCAAGCCCATGGGCAAGACCGAGAAGTTCAACATCGCCGGTGGTTCGGTGGAAGCCAACTACCAGGAAAACCGTCGCGTCGAGTTCACTGACCTAACGGTCCACTAAGCGCGACTAGTTGTAGGGCCCTTGTTTGAGTGTTATCATTCAGGGGCCCTATTTTTATCTCTCGCGCCTCGGGCGCCGACGAACCTGAAACGCAGGAGACACGCTCATGCGTAGCCGTTTTCTGATCGCCGTGTTGCTTTCGTTGACCGTGGTGTTGTTGACCTCGACCGGCTGCCCGGTGCGGACGCAGCGCAGCGACCAGGTCGACGCCCAGATGGCCGATTTACAACATCGCGTCGAGGCGCTGGAGCAGCAGCAGGCCAGTCTGCAGCATCGTTTCGAGGACAGCACCCGCACGGCCGGTCAGGCGCTGGCGGAATACGAACGTTTGCAGGAAGACCTGGCCGCGCTGCAGGGTCGCTTTGACGAAGTGCAACACGGCAGCCAGGGCAGTCAGGACCAGATGGACGCCATCCGCCGGCAGCTCATGATCGAGCTCGACAAGATCAACAAGCGGTTGACGGCGTTGGAAAACCATCAGGTCTATACCCCCGAGGCCAACGAGCCGACGGTCGATGAGATGATGTTCATGAATCAGGCCGTCGCATTGTTCAACCAGGGCAACTACGAAGCGGCCAAAGCCAAGTTCGCGGATTTCCTTAAAAAGTTCAAAAACAACAAAAAGTGCGACGAGGCGCAATTCTTCCTGGCGGAGTGCTACTTCAAACAGGGCAACTGGGAGCGCGCGATTCTGGAATTCGATGCGATGATCACCAGGTTCCCGGCAAGCACCCACGTGCCGGCGGCGTATCTGCACATGGGCATCGCATTTTACGAGAACGGCCAGATTTCCGACGCGCGTCTGTTTTTCCAGAAAGTGATCCAAATGTTCCCGGGCACGCCGGAAGCGAAGATCGCCGAGAAGAAACTGCAGGCGATGCACTAGGCGCTCCGGCGAATCCGGCGGAGGCGCCGCCTCATGCGCGGTTACGCCAAAATCATCGTGACGACCTTCATCATGCTCGTGTTCGCTTGCGCGAGCCCGGGACGTTTGCCGCTTTCCAGCCTGCAAACACAAATGGAAGACGCCCGCCTCGACGCGGCTTCGGTTGACGCCCAGCGTCGTTGCCCCGACGAATGGGCGGCGGCGGAGAACATGGCTTGGCGGGCCGAACAATTCCACAAAAACGGCCAGGACGATTCGGCCGCGGCGGCGCTCAAGTTCGCGGTCGACCTGTATCACAACGCCGCGCGTTGCGCCGCTCAAGCGCGGGATCGCGAATTGATGCCGAATCCTTTGTCGCCGCCGCCCCCGCCCATGCGGCGTTAACCGGCCGGCCCCCGCTGGATGGCCAGGAATCCACCGGGCAAGAAAAACGGGTTGCCGCCGACGGTGCGAAAGAAGCCTTGCCAGCCGGCCGTCTTGTAAGGTATAAGTCAGAGACAACGCGGACCTAAGGCGCTATTTTCGAACCGACACGGATCGGGAGGGGAGAAATGAAATCCACCGTTCTGTTGATGTGTGCTGTGCTTGTTGCGTTCTGTTTCATCGGCTGCGCGCGCGAGGCGACCAAACCCCAGACCTTGCCGGAACTGCAAGCGGCGGAAAAAGCCCTGCTGCAGGCCGAGGCGGAGGGCGCCGCGACGCTCTGCGCGACGGAATATCAGGCGGCCAAAGACAAGTTGCGGCAGGCCGAACTCTTGTTTCAAGACGGGCAGATGGACCCGGCTCGCAATGCGGCCAACCAGGCGATCGATCTGGCCAACATCGCGCGCCAGTGTGCGGTCGCGCACAAGTCGCCCGTGTCGGCGCCGCCGATACCGACCGCCAAGCCTCCGTTGGCGCCGTCACAGGATTTCCAGAACCTGAAGCACTCGGTCTATTTCGATTTCAATTCGAACGTGCTCACGGCCGCCGAACGTGAACGCCTCGATCCGGTGATCGCCCAGATCAGCAGGATGGCCAAGAACTTCAAGTTCTTCGTCGTGCTGACGGCCTATTGCGACGCGCCCGGCACGGCGGAAACCAACCAGGCGCTGGCCATTCGTCGCGCGGAGGTGGTGCGCTTCTACCTCACGCGGCCCGAAACCGGCATCATCCCCGACCGCGTGGTGATCGTGGCGATGGGCAACGGACCCGCCACCAGCGAAGCCGGCGCCCCGGGCAAGAACCGCGAATGGCGTCGCGTGGACCTGCGCATTTCGATGACCCCGCCGGAAGAGGCGACCCAGCAGCAACCGGCGCCGGAGTCGCCGCCGCAACCGCCGCCTCTGCCGGTTCCGCACCACTAAATCGAAACGTCGGTAAACAAAAGCCGGTCGGTATCGACCGGCTTTTTTTATTGTAGGGCTGGGTGGCACTGGCACACGGAGCAACGCGGAGTTTGCCAGTGCTCGCCGCGGGTCAGCACCGGCAAGCTTCGCGTACCAGCGCCCCCCTCTATCGCCCTTTCGCCGGGCGTGGTCGGTGTGTACACTACGTGCGTCCCAACGATGCGAGGAAAATAGCCAACATGAACGTTGCGGAATTTGTCGCCAAATGGAGCAAGTCCGAGTTGCGCGAGAGCCAGGCCGCGCAGTCGCATTTCAACGACCTGTGCCGCCTGCTCGGTCAGGACGAACCCGCGGCCGCCGATCCGGCCGGCGATTGGTTTTGCTTCGAGCGGGGTGCGACCAAACACGGCGGTGGCGAGGGTTGGGCCGACGTCTGGAAAAAAGGTTTCTTCGGCTGGGAATACAAGGGCAAACACAAAAACCTCGACGCCGCTTACGACCAGCTTTTGCAGTACCGCAACGAATTGGAAAACCCGCCGCTGCTCGTCGTGAGCGACATGGACCGCATCATCATCCATACCAATTACACCAACACGAAGGCGGCGGTGTTCGAAGTGTGCCTCGCCAATCTCCAGGAGCCGCGCAGCATGGAGATTCTTCGCGCGGTCTTCGAGGAGCCTGACCATCTGAAACCGGGCGCGGGCAGCCGCGTCATCACGGAAGAAGCGGCGGGATTGATCGCGCAAATCGCGCAATCGCTGCGGGACCGCGGCGCGCCGTCGCACGACGTGGCGCACTTTCTCGACCGCATCGTTTTTTGCTTGTTCGCCGAAGACGTCGGCCTGTTGCCGGCGCGGCTGTTCACGCGGATTCTGGAAAACACGAAAGACAAGCCCGCGGTGTTCTACAAGTCGGTGCAAACACTCTTCGAGGCGATGGCGCACGGCGGTTTGTTCGGCGCCGACAGCATCGCCCACTTCAACGGCAACCTCTTCGATTCGACGGCCGTGTTGGAATTGACGCCGCCGGAAATCCAAACCGTCTTGAAGGCCGCGCTGCTAGATTGGGACGCGGTCGACCCGTCGATCTTCGGCACGCTGTTNNTCGAGCGCGGCCTCGACCCCGACAAGCGCTCGCAACTTGGCGCGCACTACACCAGCCGCGCGGATATCGAAACGCTGGTCGAGCCCGTCGTCATGACGCCGCTCCGGCGGGATTGGGCGACGGTCAAGAACCACGTCGAAAGTTTGCTCACGACCGGCAAGAAGGCCATCCCTCAACCCCCTGACCCCCTTCTCCCACCGGGGAGAGAAGGGGGAGTAAGCGCTTCCGTCTCCCCTCTCCCCTTTGTGGGAGAGGGGCCGG
>PMZC01000158.1 GCA_003170555.1 Deltaproteobacteria bacterium | reverse complement strand
GGTTGTTTTCTGCGGTTTCGGTGAACCCACGGTGCGCTGGGACGACCTGCTCGCGATCGCCCGCGAATTGAAAAAGCGCGGCGCCCGGCGCGTGCGTTTGAACACCAATGGCCAGGCCGAGCTGCTTCAGGGTCGACCGTTGGCCAAAGAAATGCAGGGCGTGCTTGATGCGGTCAGCATCAGCTTGAACGCGGATAATGCGACCCTCTATACCGCTCTTTGTCATCCGCGTTTCGGCGACCAGGCCTTTGCGGCAGTGCTCGATTTCGTCGGTCAATCCAAGCGTTACGTGCCCGAAGTAGTCGTCAGCGTGGTCGACCTGCCCGAGGTGAATGTCGAAGCCGTGCGCCGCCTGGCCGAAGATGTGCTCGGTGCGCCTTTGCGAGTTCGCTGATCGTCAACCCCCCATTCTTGTTCGATTTGACCTGGCATCTTGCAAGCAGGGTCACTATTTTAAGGAAAGATGGCGTAAGAGATCGCAGGTCTAGAATATTCGTGATGTCGCGTTGTTGATATCGCATAGGGGCGGGATGCCGAAAAAAAAAGACCATTCGGGCTGGATCACGGTCCTCGTTTGGGTCGTCGCCGTAATGCTGCTGCTGATCGGCATTCTCGCGGTCTACGAGACGACCAGCATACGAAAGCAATTTGAGTACCTGGCATACAAGGACGTTCCAATCCTGGCCATCAGTGGACGCGTCGCCTTGTTATCGCTCGAAGAGTCCGACCTGTTGGAAAAGGCCACGCGGTTGGGGCTGGACTTTCCCGCCGGCGTCGCCGCCCAGCCGCTGGCCGCGATGCAACGGGCGTTCAAGGAATACAACGTCGAGATCGACCGGCAGTTGCTCAGGGGTCAACGGGCGGCCCGGGTCATCGGGCCGGCAGCCGACAAGAACTTCGACGGAAATCAAGTCCCTTACCTCGACGCGTTGGTCAGCGCGCACGAGAAACAAGAGCAGTATACCAGCATTTGTAATCAGTTGTTCGCGGCGTTGATGCGAGGCGATCGCGTCAATGCCGAGGCGCTGTACGCCATTGCATCCAAGCGAGAAGAAGAAATGAAGTCGGCATACCAGACGGTGTTGACGGAGAGCCAGCGGTCCGCCGGGCAAGCCATCGGGACCGTACGCCGCGGCGAAGCATCGGCCATTCACAGTCTGGCGGCGACCACCGCCGCGGCGCTCGCGGTCGCGCTGTGGATCGTCTTTCTGATTCGTCAGATCATGCTCGCCCGCCGGCGAGCCGAAGCGATGCTGGAGCACATCGCCATTCACGACGAACTGACCGGACTGTACAATCGTCGGCACCTCTTGACCCGCCTCGACGAGGCGCTGCACGCGGCGCGTCGACACAACTTGTCGCTCAGCCTGTGCATCTGCGACCTCGATCGGTTCAAAGAGGCCAATGACAACCACGGTCACGGCTTGGGCGATGAAGTGCTGCAGCGCTTTGCCCAGAGGATTCGCACGGAAATCCGCACGGAAGACATCGCCGGTCGCTACGGCGGCGACGAGTTCGTGATTGTCTTCCCCAATACCGCCGCGCGTGAATCACGTAGCGTGGTGGAACGGATTCGCGCCGGTTTCGAGCAGGAAGTTTTCTTTTCCAACCGCGGCGCCGCGTTTAGTCTGTCGGCTACGTTCGGCCTCGCCGATTTGTCGCCCGCGCACACGGACGACAAAAAGTTTTTTGAAACAGCCGATCAAGCGCTTTACGAAGCCAAGAATCAGGGCCGTAACTGCGTGGTCGCGGTGGAATGCGCGCCGCTGGTCGACAACGCGATTGAGCCAGCGCCGGCCTCGTAGAACCCGCGATCCCCTTGTATTCAACTTGCCTGTGAAAAGTCATATAATTATTCTTCTTCATCAGGAGGCGGCCATGCGCGGAGTTATCGCGACGCTTTTCACAATCGTGGTCTTGTTGGCGGCGTTGGCTGCGGCGCAGGAGCCCGTCCAGGTCGATCCGAACGGCCTTTCGGGCGGTCGCTATCGGATTGATCTCACGCGCCTGAACCCGCAAATCCTCGCCTGCTACTCCAAGGCGCTCGAGCACAGCCCGCAAGCGCGGGGCAAGATCAAAGTGAAGGTGACGATCACGCCGTCGGGCGATACGCAGTCCGTCGGCATCGTCGACGATACGCTGGGACTGGCCGACGTGACCCAGTGCCTGGTCAAATTGCTGACCGAGCAGAAATGGCCCACGAGCAACACGACGGTGTTCTTCTTCTATACGTACGCGTTTGCTCCGACGGCGACCGCGCCTACGCCAGGCGGCGCGTGAACCGCTCGACGATCGCGCCGCGGCTGATGGTCCCATCCGCCAGCACGCAGTAGGGACCGATCTGCGCATTGTCTTCCACGATCATGTTCTCCAACCGAACGCCCTGTCCGATGCAACACCCGGCGCCGACGCGCGTACTGCCCAACATCATCACGTTCGGCTCGATGACGGTGTCCGCGCCGACCCGCACCGCGAAATCCGGATAGAACGTCGTCGCATCGAGGCAGGTCACGCCGTCGCGCATCAGCGCACGGACCAGGCGCCACCGAATGTTTTCGGTCGCCTGCGCCAACTCGATGCGCGAGTTGACGCCCAGCACCTCGAACGGGTCCGGGGCGCAGCAGGCGCGCACTTTCTCGCCTTTCGTCCGCACCTGCGCGACGATGTCGGTGAGGTACATCTCACCCTGCGCGTTGTCCGTGCCGAGGCGCCCCAGCGCCCACCAAAGCAACTTCGCCTCGACCAGATAGATGCCGGCGTTGACCTCCGTGATTCGCCGTTGCTCGGCGGTCGCGTCTTTCTCTTCGACGACCGCGGTCAGCTCGCCGTCGTCGTCGATCAGACAACGCCCATAGCCGGTCGGGTCTTCCATCTCGGTCGAGATCAGCGAAATCTTCCCGCCCTGACGATGATGCAAACGCCGAAACTCGCGAATGGTCTCGGGGCGCAGCAGCGGTACATCGCCGTAGAGAATCAGCACGTCGCCGTCGAAACCGCGCAGCAAACGCCTGGCCTGTAAGACGGCGTGGCCGGTGCCCTGCTGGGTTTCCTGCAACGCAAACTCGATGTGTTTCTTGGGAAAGCTGCGGGCGACGGCCGCGCACACCTGGTCCGCCTGGTGGCCGATGACGACAACGATTTTCCGCGGGCGCAGTTGCAGCGCCATGTCCACCGGATA
>PMZC01000212.1 GCA_003170555.1 Deltaproteobacteria bacterium | reverse complement strand
GAGATCGGGCAGCCGCGCCATCGCGCCGTCGTCGCGCATCACCTCGCAGATGACGGCCATCGGCTTCAGGCCGGCCAGCCGCGCCAAATCGACCGAGCCCTCGGTTTGCCCCGCGCGTTTCAGCACGCCGCCGTTTTTGGCCCGCAGGGGGAAGACGTGGCCGGGCCGCACCAGATCGTAGGCCGTCGTTCCGTCGGCCACCGCCGTCAGAATCGTCGTGGCCCGATCATGCGCGCTGATGCCGGTCGTTACGCCTTTGCGCGCTTCGATGCTGAGCGTAAACGCGGTGCCGAAGCGGCTCTTGTTCATCGCGTCGGGCACCATCGGCGGCAGTTCGAGCTCGTCGGCGCGATCTTCGGTCATCGCCAGGCAGATTAACCCGCGGCCGTGCTTGGCCATGAAGTTTACTGTTTCGGCGGTCACTTTTTCCGCCGCGATCATCAAATCGCCTTCGTTTTCGCGATCTTCGTCATCGACCAGAATGATCATCCGGCCTTGGCGGACGGCGTCGATCGCTTCCTGGACCGTGCAAAAAGGCATGTGGCTCCTTATTTCATGAAACCGTGTTCGGTCAGATAGTTTTCGTCGATTCCGCCGGTCGCCTTTTCGCCGCCGCCGAAACGCACCGCCAACAGGCGTTCCACGTACTTGCCGATCAGGTCGGCTTCCAGGTTGACTCCGTCGCCCACGCGCCGCTCCCGCAGCGTGGTGTTGGCCCAGGTGTAGCGGATAATGCCCAACTCAATGCCGCGGGCGTCCACCTGGTTGATCGTCAGGCTGATGCCGTCCACCGCAATCGAGCCCTTGGGCACGCAATAACGCAGCACCGGCTCGGGCGTTTCGATACCGAGAATCACAAACCCGCCCCGCTCTTCCAACTTCGCGATCCGGCCGACCGTGTCGACATGTCCCGCGACCAAATGGCCGCCCAGCCGGTCGCCGAGCTGCATGGCTCGCTCCAGATTGAGCCGGTCGCCGACCTTGCGCCGCGCCGCCGTCGTGGCCGCCAAAGTCTCTGGGCTGACCTCAACCTCAAACGCGTCGCCGGCTAGCGCGACCACCGTTTGACAGTAACCATCAAGGGAGACCGAGTCACCCGCGCGCAACTTCTCGAACGGCGCGTCCGGCCGCACGCGAAACACCCGGTTTTCGCCGCGGGGCGAGATCGCCGTGATTGCCCCGATGGTTTCGATCAGTCCGGTGAACATCTTGGCTTCTTAAAGTATCCTTCCAACAACCAGTCGCCGCCGAGACGGCGAACGGTCAAATCATGCACCTGCCGCGCCTCATCCATCGTGTCGGCCAGCGCGCCATGAAACGAGGTGACCGCGTCAGCGCCCCCGACGATTTTCGGCGCCAGGACCAGGGCCAGCTTGTCGGCGATGCCGGCCGCCAGACAAGCCGCCAACACCCGGCCTCCGCCTTCCACGAGAACGCTGGTTATATCCCTCTTTCCCAGGGCATCCGTCAAGGCGGTCAAGTCGACCTTGCCGTCCGGCGTTGCGGGAAAGAATTCGACGCGCACGCCGGGTTTTTCCCATCGCCGCGCGGCGTCTCGATCGGTTTGTTCGGTCGTGGCGATCAGGGTCTCGCCCGGCAATTCGCCGGATACGACCTTCGCCGCAGCCGGAGTCCGCAAGTGGGAGTCGAGGATGACGCGCAAGGGCTGGCGGCAATTTCGATAAGCCAGACGGCAGGTTAGCTGCGGATCGTCGCACAGGACCGTGTCCACGCCGACCAGGATCGCGTCGTACCGGTGGCGCAGGCGGTGCGCATAACGCCGCGCGGTTTCGCCGCTGACCCACTGGCTGTGCCCGGAAGCCGTGGCGATCTTGCCGTCCAGCGTGGAGGCGGCCTTGAGCACCACGAACGGGCGGCGCACCAGCATCCATTTGCAAAACGCCTCGTTGAGTTTGGCGGCCTGCTTACTCAGGACACCGACGTTGACTTCGATATTCTTTTCTTCCAGGCAGCGTATGCCGTTGCCGCAGACCAACGGGTTGATGTCGCGATGGGCGACGTAGACCCGGCTGATCCCCGCCGCCAGCAGCGCGTCGGTGCACGGCGGCGTCTTGCCGTGGTGGCAGCACGGCTCAAGATTGACGACCATCGTGGCGCCGGCCGGATCAAAACCCCGGCCGCGCGCGTCGGCCAGCGCTTCGATCTCGGCGTGGGGCAACCCGGCCGCATGATGATAGCCTTCGCCGATCACGCGGTCGTCCTGGAGCAGAACGGCCCCAACCATCGGGTTGGGGCTCGTCCAGCCTTCGCCAAGCCGGGCCAGATGCAACGCCCGCCGCATGGCCCATTCGATGAGGCGGTCGCTAGGTCGCTTTCTTTTCATGCTGCAGCAGTTCTTTCAACTCGGTCATGAACGCGTCGATATCCTCGAACGAGCGGTAGACCGAGGCGAAACGCACGTAGGCCACCGGGTGCAGCGTGCGCAAACTGCCGATCACCAACTCCCCGATTTCCCCCGTCTGCACTTCCTTCTCGCCGGTGTCGGCGAAATGGCGCTCGATCTCGGTGACGATTTCTTCCATCTGATCGGCGGAGATCGGCAGCTTCTCG
>PMZC01000191.1 GCA_003170555.1 Deltaproteobacteria bacterium | reverse complement strand
GAAGTAGCTCGTGTAGATCTCGGACCGTTTGATGTCGTTTGCCGCCTGATTATATTGCCCGCAAACCTCCAGCCGATCGCGAACGAAATCCGGTCGCGATATCTGTGGCTCTGGAGGCGTCGCCGCCGCCGGCGTCTTCACCGAGCCGGGGGCCGCGCCGCTCGGTTGCTGCGTGTGCGATCTCGTCCCGGCCGCAATGATCGTGATGAACATCAGGCCCAGGATCATGACCAACGCGACGGTAAGCAGGATTTTCGCTCCGGTCTTCCAGCGGGTCTTGACCCACATCAGCACGGCGCCTGCGGGAAGGCAAAGCAGCAGCAAGGTGATGCTCATCCACTTGCCCTGGAGAAAAGACGCCGTCAGGCGGACCGGCGCGACCGGCGGCGGTTCGCTCGGTTCGACACTCCGGCTCGTGAGGCCGAGGAGTTCGGCCCCCTCCGCGGCGGCAAGGGGCGGCCGTAGCGTCGGCAGCCGCTCTTCGAAATCCTGCGCGTTGTTGGCGGTCGAGAGAGTATCAATTGCATAACGGGCGAATCGCGACAGACCGGTGGGCTCGTCGCCGAAGACCACGCCGATCGCGGCCAGGTCTCTCATCTTGATCTGCGCCATCTTCTCCAGCACGATCTCGTCGAGTCCGGATTGCCGGATCGCAGCGATGTCGACCTCCGCCGGTATTTTAATGAGTTGAACCTGCCCGGGGCGAAGGAGTGCGACCTTGTCCTTCTTGCCATTCACCAGGTTCAACTTCTTGAACCCGACCGTGTAGGCCACGTTTCTCATGACGATCTCTTTGCCGCTGACATTTTCGATCTTCAGCCCCAGGTCGAGCCGCAACTGTTTGACGTCGAGTTCTCGCACGCGCCACGAGGCGAGCGTGAGATCCGGCGGTTTGAGAAGGGGCATTGTCCCGGAGAAGTTGAAGTAGATGTTGGGGTCCCCGATCGCGGTCTTGAGGCGGACGACGCCGTCGGCAGCGACATCCACCCCATCCTTGTCTTTGACCTTTCCGTACAGACTGTACAGCCGGTCAAAGCGGACCGTGATCGGGATGACGAAGTGGCTCGAGGAATGCGCGGCGATATCGATCGGCCCTTCCTTGACCACGGCCAACAGCGGACTGTCCGCCACGGAAAGGTTGACCGCGACGCTGTCCAGGGAGATCCCGATCGCACTGGGATTGGTCACCGTTACGTGGACTTCGGCAGTCGCGCGTTCCAGTGAAACCTGGGTGACCTTGACCAGATCCAACTTCGCGGAAATATCAGTCAACCCGCACCCGCTCGCGGCCAGGATCAGGAGGATCCCGACCAGCGGAACGAACAGAAACCGGGCGATGGAGTGAGTTTTCATAACCGTATCCTCCGACCTAACCGGTGCGTATCCCCGTAAGTCGCGATCGTTGTCTCATTGCGTGGATGCCTTCTTGCGTCGTTTGAACAGCAGCCGGGCGAACAAAAAGCCGAGGCCGAAGGCGGCCGTACCGCCGATCAGCGGATGGCGTCTGATTTCTTCCGCCAGACCTTTGGCGATGCTTTCGCCCCGGGCTTCCGCGTCATCGAGCCGATGCCGAAAACCGGTCCAACCGCTTTGTTGCTGGTCGCCATTCGTCGGTTCATCGTGCGGATGCTTTCCGTCAACAATGGACTCGCCGGCTTTTTTTTCCGCGAGTTTGTTCAAGGTGGCGGCAAGCGCCGCGATTTCTTCGCGCGATTTCGCGATGCCGGCATTGAGCGTGTCCAGCTTTTCTTCGGGTGCTTTCTCGTTCATCTTCTTTGTCTCCCGGCGAGCGCTTTTTTCGGCGCTCGGCCTCAATTCTTTTTCGGTTTATGGAATCGAATCCGCCTTTTGGGCTTCGGTGGAATGTTTTTGATCAGGTGCTCCGGCCCGAGCAAGACGGCGATCCAACGTGTGCTCTCATTGCTCTCAAAGGCGAAATTCAGGGTCATGGTCAGCGGGATGCACAACACCGCGCCGATCGGACCCAGCAGGCTCCCCCAAAAAATCAACGAAAGAAAGACAACCAATGTTGAGAGGCCAAGCTTCCGGCCCATCATTCTCTTTTCGACCCCGTATCCGAGTACGAGATCGATGAACATATATCCCCCGGCCGCGAGAACGGATTGCCAAAACCCGAGTTGAATAAAGGTCAGAAGAACAGCGGGAATGGCGGCGATTGCGGAGCCGAGAGTCGGCACGTAGTTGAGAAGAAAAGCCAGGAACCCCCAGAGAATGGGAAAATCAACACCCAGGATGGCCAGCCATAACGTTACGAGGATCCCCGTCGCCAGACTGATCATTGTCTTGATGACCATGTAGCTTTTCATGTCGTTGACGAACTTGGCGAATTGAGGAAAGACCTGGTGCGGATCGCCGAGGACGGCGCGGAGCTTGACGGGAAAGCTGGTGGCTTCCAGCAGGATAAAGGCCACCGTAAGCACGATCAGCACGATATTGGAAAACGCCGTGCCCAACCGCGTGAACAGGCCGGCGGTCAGGCTCATCACCGCTCCCGGATTGATGTACGCGAGCAGAATATTCTCGGGGGTGGCGATGCCCCGACTCGCCAAGAACGCCTTGAAGGCCGTGACCTGTACTTGAATGAGAGATTGGTACTGAGGCACGGCGGCGTAAAAACTATTGATGGACGTGCCGACCAAGGCGCCGATCGCCAGCAGAAAAAGGACCATGCCGGCCACGACGAGCAGTACGGCCACCACGGCGTTTACGCCTTTTCGTTCGAGCCACAGCACCGGCGGCGTCGCGAGAATCGCTAGAAAAACGGAAACGAGGAACGTGACGAGAGCAGACTGGGCCTGACTGATGCCCCAGATGATGAACACGACCGCCGCGGCAATGAGCACGAAGCGCGACGCGGGGTGAAATTTGTCTTGTTCAGCCATCGCCCAATGCTTTCCGTTAGCGCCCTACCTCGGTCGTCTCCGGCGAGACGACGGACAGTGATAGAGGAGTCCCGTGCTCAGGAGCTGCGGCGACATCCGGCTTGGCGGGCTTTCCGGTCTCTTCGGCCGGGATTCGCGTTTTGAGATAGGCGGCGATAGCCGGACCGACCGACGCCAGGACTGTCGACACCACGTTGATGGTCTTCATGTTTCGTTCGAGGCCGCGGGCCAGGTCGCCGACGGACTTCATCAGGTCCGCGAGGTCTGTCTCTCCGCCTTTCAAACCGCGGCTCAGCACCTCGACGCGATCGGAGATCGCCTCGACGTGAGTGAGCGTCCGCGCCAGCCGTGGGCCGATCTCAGCGATCTCCCGGCCGACCCGATGAAACGCGATCGCCACCATGATCAGCAAGGGAATCAATGCCCCGACGAGCACCGACGCCAGGATGATCAATGTCAGTTGCCAGTTTTCCATGTGATCTGGCCCTTTCCTTTCAGTGTTTCAGGTCGCTGAAGGCGACTTCGAGTTCGCTCCAGGCAAGCTCGATGCCGGCCCGGAGTTCCTCCCACTTCTCGACGCCCGCCGCTTTGAACTCGTCGACCCGCACTTGCGCCACCGCGCGTTTGATCTTCAGGTCGTCGATGCTCAAGCGATACTCGATTCCGGCGCGCCCGGCCTGGGTCGCCAGCCGGTCGATTCGCGCGGCCCAGTGCTTGAGACGCGCATCCATCTTATCCACGTTCGTTTCCACCGACTTTATGTATCTGGCCTTCCGGTCTTTCGGCCCCAAGGCTTTCATCTTTCGTCCCTTCCAGTCCGACTGCGTCACAAGCGTGACGCGTCCGACATATCACACGGCGCGGGCGACCGTTTGTTTGCGATCAGGGCTCGATCTTCTCGCCCAACCATTGGCGGGTCTTCTTGATCGAGGCCTTGAACTCGCCAAAGGATGTCCGGAAATCTTTTTTCACGCTGTCCCAGGTGGATGCGGTGGCGCCCTCGGCCGCGTCCAGCTTTTTCTTCAACTGAGCGGATTTCTCGCGCAGCGCCGCGAGTTTGGCCTGGGCTTCGGCCTTTGTCGCGCCGCTGGATCTGTCGACCTTCGCCGAGAGCCGATCGATCTCGACCTGCATCCTGGCGAGTTCTTCTTTCATCTTGGCGATGAATTCGGCCTTCTTCGCGTAGCTGTAGTCCTCCGCCGCTTGCGCCGCCTCTTCCGTTACCACCGGGGTGTTGTCGCCCTGCGCCGCCGTGGTTTCGTGGTGTTCCGGCTCGGCCGGCGTGCTCCCATCCTTCGAGGTGCAGCCTACCGCGAGGCCGGCGACGAGGAGGAGCATGACGATCAGTAGGGTGTGTCTCATGATCTTGCCTTTCGATGCATGTCGGTACTGCATCGTTCGGTCGTTTCCGACTTCAAAGCACTCGGCGGCCCTGGATGATCCGCACGAGGACCACGATCACGGCGACCACGAGGAGGAGGTGAATGAATCCTCCCATGGTGTACGAAGTCACCAATCCGAGCGCCCACAGAATGATTAGAATGACCGCGATGGTCCATAACATGTGCTTCTCCTTTTCCGGCTAGCCGAAGGGGTCAAGAGCGCGGCGCGTTTCGCTCCCTTGCCGCTTCGACCGCCTGAGCTTCTCGAGCTTCGTCTTGATCGCTTCCTTGGTAGCGCCGAACTTATCCTGAATCACGCCATAGAGCTTGTCCGCGGAGCCTTCCGCTTTCTTCAAGTCGTCGTCCGTGAGCTCGCCCCAGGCCTTCTTCGCTCTTCCTTTGATCTGATCCCACTTGCCTTCGCCTTGATCTCGGTTCACGTGTTTCTCCCGTTGGGATACGTGCCTCATCGTATCCTTCTATTGAAGTGCATCGCACGCGCCGTGCCATGTTCAGGTTCTCACGTAAGTGTCTGAATTCTCTTCATTTGGGGGGAAACCCGGTGATCTTGGCGCCCGCAAATATCATCAATATGATCCAGCGTCGATCAAAATGAGGGGATCGTCATGCGGACCGACGAACTGAAAAATCGGGACTTAGTGGAGTTCGACACCGGCCCGAAGTGCAGAGACCAAGTGCGAACTCCACTAGTCCTACGAGAACTGTCTGATGCTAGCGGTCTGCCTGAGCCAGCATCGCGTTTAGACCGTTGATCTGATCGAGCATGGCGTTCTGTTCGTCCTGGTCGATCGACTTGCAGCGGTTTTCGACGCACCGCTCGACGGTATCGTCCGGGCCGGGCCGCGCGGTGATGGTCGACTCCTTGCCTTGTTCCAACAGTTTCGCCGTGACGCCGTCCGCGGTCGTCCGCACCACCATGACCCGAACCGACCCGTCGGCTTCTTCCGTCGTCAGATCGAGATTGATCCCTTTGCCAGGGTACATCGTCAGCGAGACCTGACGCCCATCGATCCTCGCCGTTTTCGTCTGCGGGGCGGCGGACGCGCCGATCGGATTGCTGCCGGAATAGAACTCAATGACGTTGAGGATTATCCAGTCAATCAGCAGGCAGACGCCGTAGACCGGTATGACGATAAAGATGAACAGCAGAAAGCTGCCGAGCCACTTGTTCAGGCTCAGATTCCAGTTCAACAATTTGTGGGTCAGCGAGAATTTGCCCGCGCAAGAGACCAGGGAAAGGACGAGGACCGTCAACACCAACATCGAGGCGATTATCCGAAGGTAACGTTTCATCATTCTTCTCCTTTTGCTGTAATGTCTTGGTTTTCCTTTCGCACGCGTCGTGCCATTTCCACACCCCAACGTAAGTGCCTGAATTTCCTGCCTTCTAAAAAAAACAGGCCGAACGGGACTCTCAAAAACCTCATCAAAATGATCCGACATCAATCAATATGAGGGAATCGCCGTTCAGATCGAGACCTGAAACATCAGGAGTTGGCGGAGTTCGACATCAGCGTCGTCAAGCCGAATGCAAAAGCCACCCCGACGAATCCGACGCCGAGTTGTGGCAATAGCACGACCGGGACAGTGAAACCGCAACCGCGGCAAAGCAATTAATCCCGAGCGAGCGCCTCGATAGGGTCGAGTTGTGCGGCTTTTCTGGCTGGAAGATAGCCAAAGATGAGACCGGTCAGAAAAGCACACGAGAAGGCGATGACAATCGGTGCAACCGTGAAGATCACGCGCCAGCCTGCAATCGCGGAGGTAG
>PMZC01000020.1:31940-45864 GCA_003170555.1 Deltaproteobacteria bacterium | reverse complement strand
CTTCTACACGCGGGGACGTCACCGCTCGTGGGGGACGCGGCCGCGCGCATTGCTGGCGGCGCCGCTGCGGGAAGGCCAACGCGTCATCGGCGTGATCGCGGTGGATCGGCTGCAGCCGTATCACTTCGGCCAGGACGAGGAACGTTTCCTGGAAATGATGGCTCGCCGGGTGGTGGAAGCGTTGGGGCGCGAGCGCGCGTTCCGGCAATTGACCGCGCAAAAGACGGAGATCGCGGCCTTTCATGACATCATCAAGAAGCTGACTTCCTCCATCGACCTTGACACGGTGAGTCGCGTCATTTTGGAATCGGGACAGGCGATTATCCGCTATGACTACGGCGTGCTGGCGCACATCGAGGCGGACAATCAAACCGGCGCGATCGTCGCCGTCGCCGGTCTGCCGCCGGAAAAATGGCTCGGTCAATCGTTCTCGCTCACCGAGAGTCTGGTTGGCTGGGTCGTGGGGTCGAAGACGTATCTGCACTATCCGCGTTTGCAGGAACGGCTGGGCAAAGCCGAGCGACGCCGCCCGGTGTTCGCCAAGGACCTGGCGCTCAAGAACGTGGAGAGTCTGCTGTGCCTGCCGCTGCTGCGCCGTAATTTCGTCACCGACATTCTGGTCTTCGGGCTGACCGAGCCGGAAGCGTTCACGACCCACGAGATCAAGTTTTTCGAAGTGCTCGCCGTGCAGGCGGCGGTCAGCCTCGAGAACGCGTCGGTGCACGCGAGGATGGAAGAGCTGGCCACCACCGACGGGCTGACCGGCTGCTTCAATCACCGCTACTTCCAGGGCTGGCTCGAGCAAGAACTTGCGCGCACGAGCCGCATGCCGATCGAAATCAGCCTGGTGATGACCGACATCGATCACTTTAAAAAAATCAACGACACCTATGGGCACCCGGTCGGCGACATTGTGCTGCGCCACATCGCGCAGATTCTCCAGTCGAGCGTACGGCAAAACGACCTGGTCGCTCGTTACGGCGGCGAGGAATTCGCGCTCGTGCTGTTGCACTCCGACCCCAAGGGCGCCACGCGTTTCGCCGACCGCGTGCGCGAAAAAATCGCGCGCACCGAAATCGCCTGCCCCGGCGGNNCGTCAGCATGGGCATCGCCGGCTATCCGCAGGAAGCGCAGGAGCAGAAGGCGCTCATCCGGCTGGCCGACGAGGCGCTGTACGCGGCGAAACAGGGCGGTCGGAACCGCGTGGTCCACGCCCATGAGCTTTCTTTACAGCAGACTTGACCGGTGATATCATCCGCCGATCATTGTGCTAAATATCTGGCGTAGCGGGCAGGAGAGACGCGATGTACAAAACGGTTTGTTTCGTTTTTGTGGCGGCGCTGGTATTGTTCATCCCAACCCTGGCTTCGGCCAACCAGCTGGACATGTTTGGTTTCGACGCGCGAGCCACCGGTCTGGCGAACGCGTACACCGCGCTCGCGTCGGGGCCGGAAGCGACGTTCTACAACCCCGCCGCGTTGATCGAATCAAAACAGATTCAGGCCATGCTGAGCTACTCGTTCACCGTGCCGTNNTGACGTTGCATCGCCAGACGGTCGACGGGACGAATTTGCACAGCGGGCAGGAGATCGCCGACGCGCGTCATCCGGGCGCCGGGGCGTTCATCACCACGGGCGTATCGGGCGGCATCTATGACCGCGTGTTTTTCGGTTTGGGGATGCAAGTGCCGGTCGACGGGCTGCCGCGCCACAAGATCTTCAGCCCGGATCGGCCGTTCTTCCTGAAGTACGACGCCGGCATTTTCGGCCTGACCTTCCTGCCGGCCGTCGGCGTACAACTGGCGCCGAACTACGGCCTGGGCGTGGGCATGCGCCTCACCCTGGATTCGCTGGGTTCGTTTCAAACCGACGTGCCCACGGCGAGCGGCGGCCACCAGACCCAGACCCTGGCCGAAAGCCAGCTCACGGCCGAGGCCGCGCCGATCATCGGCTTCTACGCGCGGGCGTTCGAGTTCCTGCGTTTCGGCCTGACCTACTTCGGCCAGAGCTACGGCTACTACCATAAGACGGTGCAACAGAAGATCGACCCGACCGACCCGAACAGCATCGTGTCGATCGAATACGAGGCCAAATACGATTACATCCCGCGCCGCATCGCGTTCGCAGTGGCGGGTCAGCCCGATGAGCACGTGCTGGTGACCGGGGAACTCGACTGGGTGAACTGGGCCGCTTACGTGCCGCCGTACCCGAAGGTGCGCCTCGACTTTACGCGGATGTTCGAAGCCGGGCTTCCTTATTCCCGCCCGACCGTGCTGCAGCGCGATAACGCCAATTTCCGCAACATCTTTATTCCGCGTTTCGGCGTCGAAGTGCGGCCGTACAAGTTTCTCGCCCTGCAGGTCGGCTACGCGTTGGAGCCGGCGGCGTCGCCGGATCAAACGGGCACGTCGACGATTCTCGACTCGACGACGCACATCTTCAGCTTCGGCATCGGCGGCAACTTCGGCGGGCCGCGCGGCGATCTGGTCGCGATCAACTGGGCCCTGATGGATCATTACATGACCGACCGCTATTCGACCAAGATCATCGGCGACATGCAGGAAGCGGATCCGACCACCAATCCGGCGTATCCGCGGTTCGATTTCCATGGGCACTATCTGTACTCGGCGATGACCGCTTCGTTCCGCTTCTAGATCGGCCATGTATCGCGCGCTGGAGCCGAGTGTCCTTCTGTTAGCCGGACACCTGGTCACCGACGAACAAAGCGCGCTGCGCAAAGCGCTGCTCTACATTTTCGCCCGCTACATCGAAATCCCCATGCTTCGCTTCGCGTACTCCGGCATGCGCGGCCGACTGCGGTTTTTGTCGGATAACACGCTGGCCCGTTTCCTGCTGAAGCGCCTGGTCCTGCAGCCGATCGGCTTGCGGGGCGACACCGCGCATCCGCTGCCGACCGCCGACGTGCTGAAGCTGATCGACGATCAAACCTCGGCGATCGCCGTCGGTCCGTGTCGCTGCCGCGTCGCGCACGGGCAATGCCGGCATCGCCTGGAGACCGATATGGTGATCCGCACCGGCGTCGAGGCGTTTACCAAGGCCTGGCCGCACGATTACCGTGAACTCGCGCGCGACGAGGCCAAGCGGCTGATCGAGGTTTGCGCCGACGAGGGCCTGTGGCACATGGTGTTTTTGCACCTGCCGACCGCCGCGGGCGCCAACGAATACGTGATCTGCAATTGCTGCACCGACGGCTGCGTCCCGTTCATGCTGAACAAGGTTTTCGGGCAGGACGGTTTCCCGCTGGTGCGCGGCGAGCACGTGGCGCACACGCTTGCCGACCGCTGCCGTGGCTGCGGCGATTGCCTGGCCGTCTGCCCGTGGGAAGCGCGGACGCTGGTTGATGGCGTCGTCGCGGTCGATAGCGACAAGTGCTTCGGCTGCGGACTTTGCGCGCGTGTTTGTCGCAACGGCGGCGTGAGCCTCGTGCGCGAGCGGCCGCGTCCGCCGCTGCGCACTTATCTCGAACAAAAGAGCGCGTCGTGAAGCCGCCGGTCCCGCCGCGCGCCGATCAACCTTTCGACGCCGTCTGCTTCGGTTACAACTCCTGCGACATTCTGTGTCTGATGAACAGCTACCCGAAGTCGAATACCAAGACGCGACTCAATCGACTGATCCGCGAAGGCGGCGGGCAGGCGGCGACCGCGGCGTACGCCTTGCAGCGACTCGGCTTGAAAACACGCTACGTCGGCAAGTTCGGCGACACGGCGGAGGGCGACTTCGCGCGCGAAAGTCTGGTGCGGGTGGGCGTGGATGTCACCGGCTGTCTCGTGGCGCCGGGCACGCAAAATCAGGTGGCCGTCATCTGGATCGACGAATCCAACGAGGAACGCACGATTTCTTATATCCGCGAACCGGGTTTGGAAATTCGGCCGGAGGAGGTGGATCGGCGGGCCGTGACGGCCGGCGGAGTCCTGCTCGTCGACGGTCACAATCTGCCGGCGACGACCCAGGCGGCTCGTTGGGCGCGGGAAATGAGCATCCCCGTGTTGCTCGATGTCGAACGCAGTCTCGCCGAGACACCGCCGCTGCTCGATCTGGCCGACTACATCTTGTGCGACGAAGGATTCCCGACGGCGTACACCGGTGATCGCAACGGCGAGCGCGCGCTACGCACGATTCGCGATCGGCATCGCACGCCGTTCGTCGCGATGACGATGGGGCCATACGGTTCGCTCGCGCTCGTCGGCGACGAGATCATTCACACTCCGGCATTCGAGGTCGACGTGGTGGACACCACCGGGGCCGGCGACGTGTGGCATGCCGGTTTCACTGCGGGTGTCGCCTGGCAATGGGAGATCGAAGACTGCCTGCGGTTTGCCGCGGCGGCCAGCGCCTTGAAGTGCCGGAAGCTCGGCGGCCGCGCCGGCATCGGCGACCGCGACGAAGTGATGTCCTTCCTGCAATCCGCGCGGCCCAAGCGCTTCCCGGTGTGAGATGCGCGTCACGTTCGCAACGCTCGGTTGCAAGGTCAACCAGGTGGACACGGCGCACCTCGAGGCGTCGTTCGCCGCGCGACAATACGAAGTCGTGCGGTGGCCCGGACCGGCCGACGTGTGCGTCATCAACACCTGCACCGTGACCGCCGTCGCCGACCGGCAATCGCGCCAGATGGTCAAACGCGCCCGCCGCGCCAACCCCGAGGCGTTGGTGATCGTCACCGGCTGCGGACCGTTGAGCGGCGGCGGGATGGAAGACGCCTTTGCGGAAGCCGATCTGATCACCGGCAACGTGGAAAAAAGCGATCTGCCGCGATTGGCGGCGCAATGGCGGCGCGGCGCGACGCGTCGCGTGATCGGCGACATCGCGGCGCAAACCGAAGTGGCGGCGAGCGGCGCGGCGCTCATCGCCGGTCGCGCGCGCAGCTTTCTCAAGGTGCAGGACGGCTGCCCGGCGGCGTGCAGCTACTGCGTCGTGCCTCAGGTGCGCGGCCCGAGTCGCAGCGCGCCGCCGCAAGAAGTTCTGGTCGCGGTGCGCGATTTGCTGCGGCTCGGAACCGGCGAGATCGTGCTGACCGGCATACACCTCGGCGCGTACGGCGCTGATTTGCGGCCGGCCACGAATCTGGCGGCGCTTTGTCGCGACATCCTGCGCGAAACGGCGACGCCGCGACTGCGTCTCTCGTCGGTCGAGCCGCAAGAAGTGAGCGGCGAGTTGGTCGACCTCATGGCCGGCGACGCGCGCCTCTGCAATCATCTGCATCTTCCGCTGCAAAGCGGCAGCGACCGCATTCTGCAAATGATGAACCGGTCATATCGCGTGGCCGAATACGAAAGTATCGTCGCGATGTGCCGAAATCGAATCGCCGACATCACCATCGGCGCGGACGTGTTGGTCGGTTTCCCGGGCGAGGATGATGAGGCGTTCGCGGAAACGCTGGCCACGCTCCGACGTTTACGCCTGCCGCATCTGCACGTGTTTCCCTATTCCGACCGTCCGGGAACGGCGGCGTCGCGGTTGCCCGAGAAAGTACCGTCGGCGACGGTTCGCGAACGCGCCGCCCAGGTGCGCGCGTTGGCCGCGGAGTTTCAGCGCGAACATCGGCGGGCGCAAATCGGCAAACGGCTGTTGGTGCTGGTCGAACAAATCACGCGCGACGGGCTCCGCCGCGGCGCGAGCCGCAACTACCTGCCGGTGTTGTTTGCGTCGAACGCCGGCGTCGGCGAGGAAATCGAAGTGCTGATTGAATTGATCAACGAGAAATGCGAGCTGGTCGGTCGCTAATTCAACGTCGTGTCGTCGTCGACAACCGTATCATCATCCACCATCGTGTCGTCATCGACCGTCGCGTCATCATCCGCCCCGGGGTGCGGCGCGTTGACCAAGAGGTATTGGTCGACTTCATTGCTCACGCGGCCGGCGGCGTCGACGGCGGTCACGTAGTATGTTCCCTGGTCGCCGTCGTGGATCGTCACCGCGAACGTCAGCACGCCGGCCGTGTCGCCCCGGAATTGCAGATTCTTGATCGAGATCGTGCTGGATTCATCGAAATCATCGACGAGGCGAACGCGGATGGTCCCCTGTTTGATATCGCCGTCGATATCTTTCCAGCCCACCAGAAAAGTCACGTCGGTATCCGGGTCGGCGGGGTTGGGCGAAATCTGAATCGTCTCCGGGTAAAGATACGGCGTGAGCGAGCCGTGCGTCGCGCCGCTCTTGCCCGCGCAGGCGACGACCGCCGCTAACAACGCCACCGTCAACACCCCAACGGACCACGCGCGCATCCGGACCTCCGAGAAAAGAGTGGCCATCATCATATCCGGCGAGCGCCGGGTGGCAAGTGCAGGTTGACAGGGCGCGGTTCGTCTGTTACCGAAGCAAGCGCCACCCACGCGAGGTCGAGATTGAATTCGCTCGATGAACTGCTGTTGACCATCGGACACGCCTTCAATGATCCGCGTCTGCTGCAACAGGCGCTGACGCACTCCAGCTACGCCAATGAATCCGGCGAGCCGGGCGATTACGAACGGCTCGAATTTCTGGGCGACGCCGTGCTCGAACTGGTCGTCTCGCATTTGCTGCTCGGCCGTTTTCCGGACGAAGGCGAGGGGGCGTTGTCGCGGCTGCGGGCCAGCGCGGTCAATCGCCGCACGCTCGCGGCCATTGCGCGGCGGCTGGGATTGGGCGAGCACCTTCGCCTCAGCCACGGCGAAGAAAAAACCGGCGGCCGCAACAAGGACACGTTGCTGGGCGACGTGTTCGAAGCCGTGATCGGCGCGATCTATCTCGACGGGGGATTGGGCGCCGCCGCCAACTTCGTCGAGCGCTACTTCGATCTGCTGTTCGAAGAAGTGAACCAGGAGCTGTTGTTCAACGACTACAAGACGCGGCTGCAGGAAATATCGCAGGCGCGGCTGGGCCGCACGCCGGTCTATCGCACCGTCGCGGCCAGCGGCCCGGACCACGAGAAAACGTTCGAGATCGAGGTGGCGTTGGGCGATCGGATGGTCGGGCGCGGGTCCGGTTCGAGTAAAAAACAGGCGGAGCAGGCGGCCGCCAAACAGGCCTTCGAGCAATTGCAGGGCGAAGAGAAACGCGAGTAGCCCGATGACGCCAACCGACTCGTTCACCCCGGCGGAAGATTTTCACTCCGGTTACGTCATGCTGCTGGGCCGGCCGAACGTCGGCAAATCGACCTTGCTCAATGCGATCATGAACGAGGAGTTGGCCATCGTCACGCCGAAGCCGCAAACCACGCGCCGGCGCATTCTGGGCATTTACACGCGGCCGCAGCACCAGATCATCTTCATGGACGCGCCCGGCGTGGTGAAAGACAAGCGCGGCTTGAACGCGTTTCTCGCGCGCGAGGTGCAGCGCGCGATGGATTCCGCGGACGTGATCGTGCTGATTGTCGAGGCGTTCGAGCCGGCGAAGCAGTCGGAGGAATTGCTGCTCGAGCGACTGCGCAAATTGAAGCAGCCGGTGATCCTGGCGATCAACAAAGTGGACAAAGCCGCGAAACCGACGCTGCTGCCGTTGATCGACGACTACCGCCAGCGTTTTCCGTTTCGCGCGATTGTGCCGATCAGCGCGCGGAAAAAAAGCGGCGTCGACGGCCTGCTCGCCGAAGTCGCGGCGGCGCTGCCGCTCGGGCCGATGTTCTTCCCGCCCGACCAGATCACCGACGCTACCGAACGGTTCCTGTGCGGCGAGATGGTGCGGGAGCAAATATTTTTGTTGACCCGGCAAGAGATTCCGTATTGCTCGGCGGTGCTGGTCGAGGAATTCAAGGACGAGGACAAGCTGGTGCGCATTCACGCCGACGTGTGGGTCGAGCGCGAAGGCCACAAGGGCATCGTCATCGGCCAGGGCGGCGAGATGCTCAAACGTATCGGCAGCAACGCGCGCCGGAAGATGGAGGCGTTTTTGGGCAAGCAGGTCTACCTCGAACTGCAGGTCAAAGTGAAAGAAAACTGGACGCGCTCCGAAGGCAAGCTGCGCCAGATGGGTTTCGAATGAGCCTGCCGTTGGTCGCTATTATCGGCCGCCCGAACGTCGGCAAATCGACGCTGTTCAATCGCCTGGCGGGCAGGGACCGCGCGCTCGTCGCGCCGATGCCGGGCGTGACGCGCGACCTCCATTACGCGGAGGTCGTCTTTCAGGGCAAGCGCTTCACGTTGGTCGACACCGGCGGCCTTTCGACCGTGCATATCGACGAACTGACGGCCGAGGTCAACGCGCAGGTGCAGTTCGCGATCGAATCCGCCGAGGTCATCGTGTTGCTGATGGACGGCCGCGAAGGGCTTAATCCGGAAGACGAAGAAATCGTCACGCAACTGCGCCGCGTAGCCAAGCCAATCTACTGGGTGGTGAACAAGGTCGACGCGCCGAGCCTGGAAAAGCTGAGCTACGAGTTTTATCGCCTCGGCGTGCCGGAGCTGCGCTCGATCAGCGCGCGCGAGAACATCGGCGTGATCGATTTGTTCGAGCATATCACCGCGGACTTTCCCGATGCTACGGAAGAAGAAGACAGCCAGGACGAAAACCGCCCCACGCGCGTGGCGTTTGTCGGCGCGCCGAACGTCGGCAAGTCGACGATGATCAATCGCATCCTCGGCGAGAAGCGGCTGATCACCAGCGCGATCCCCGGTACGACGCGCGACGCGATCGACGTGCCGTTCACGCTGCGCGACCAGCCGTACGTGCTGATCGACACGGCGGGCATTCGGCGCAAAGGACGCGTCCAGCACATGATCGAGAAGTTCGCGGTGGTCAAGGCGCTGCAGGCGCTCGACCGCACCGACATCGCCGTGCTGCTGCACGATGCGACCTCGCCGCTGACCGATCAGACGCTGCACGTGCTGTCGTACGCCGAGGAACGCGGCCGCGGCATCATTCTCTTGTTCAACAAAATCGATTTGGTGGAACAGAAACCCGACTGGCTCGCCGCGATCAAACACGACCTCGGCCGACGCCTGGTCGGACTCGATTGGGTGCCGGTGATGTACGGCAGCGCGGAAACGGGCAAGGGCCTGAAAAAACTTTTTGAAACCATCCCGATCGTCCGCGAAAATCAACTGCGCCGTTTGCAGACCGGCCCGCTCAATCGCTACCTCGAAGAGGCAGTGGCGCATCACGGCGCGCCGATGTCGCACAACCGGCCGCTCAAATTCTATTACATGACCCAGGCGATCGTGCGCCCGCCGAGCTTCGTGATCTTCACGAACAACCCCGCCGGCGTGCACTTCTCGTACCGCCGCTACCTCGTCAATCGCCTGCGCGATTTTGCGCCGTTCGAAGGCACGCCGATTCGCCTGATGTTTCGCGGGAAGAAAAAAGAACGAGCCTAGCGCGGCGGACCCCAAACCAACCAATGCACGCCCATCGCCGGTTGTAACTCAATGTCGTCGATCAGCGGCCGCGTTCGATTCAACTGCTCGACTGCTAGCTCGCGCGTGCGGCGATAGGCCGCGCCGTTCAGATCGACGAGCACGACGTGCGTGATGCGGCGATCCACCAATTCTTTCAGTCTGGTTTTCAATTCATCGGCCACGGCGTCTTGCGCGCTCGCATAATCAGGCCACAGGTCGAACGCGACCAAACGTCGATCGAGATAGAAACGCGCATCGGCCGCCTCGGTCGCCGAGTAGAACACGACGCGATCGCGCGGCGTCAGGTTCGCGGTCAAGGCGGGCAGTCGGTCGCGCCACGGCGTCTGGCGAAAAACCGGATTGGCGTAATGGTCGACCAGACTGATCAGCGGAACGAGCAGCGCCGCCGTCAACAACGAATTCGCCCACAGGCGGCGTTGGGCGCGGAGCCGCCAATACCCGATGCCCGCCGCCGCTCCGAGGAAAGGCAGAAACGGGGCGAGGTACTTCGGGCTGAACAGCGGCAGACACAAACCGGCGAGAAGCGCGAGCAGCGTCGGCGCTACGTACCAACGCACGAATCGCCAGCCGTCGCGCCCAGAGAACAACGCCAGCACGAAAATTGGCGACACGAGCACCAAGGCGAGTACGACGTAGGCGTAAAAGTGATGGTGCAACATGCCGCTCAGCAAGTTGGCCCACGTCGGCCATTGCCAGGGGAAATGTCCGGCGTTGGCGTATAACAATGTCTCGACGACGTTTCGCCGGAGGTGAGTGCTCGCGCGAAAACCGAGCGCGGCGCCGAGTTGGCTCGAAAGAAAAACCAGCCACGGGGCGAAGCCGAGCAACGCGACTGCGGTCACGCGGCGCACGGGTCGGGACGCGAACAGAAAAAGCGGGACAAGCAACAGCGCGTAGTAATGGGTGTAGAACGCGAGCAACAAACCCACGCCGGATATCCACTGCCCGCGCTCGCCGGCGGTTTGTTCCATGCGGATCAGGCCATAGATCGCGACGGCGACGAACAACCCCGCCAACGCCGGCGCGCGCAGCTCTTGCGAAGTCCACACGTGCAGCGGACACAGCGCCATCAGCAGGCCGCCGACAAACGCCACGCGGTCGCCGTGTTGGCGGTAGAGCATCCAACAGACGAGCGCGACGGCGGCGATGCCGGCGAGGGCCGAACTGAGTCGCAGCCAACCTTCGCCCGCCCCGCCAAGGCGTTCGAGCACGCGGATCAACAGGTAATGCAGCGGCGGGTGCGGATCGACGCGCCAGAACGCGATCAGCTTCGACCACGGCCACAGCGCTGCTTGCACGGTGATGGCCTCGTCGGTCCAGTAGCTTTGGCCGCCCAGGTCGTACAACCGCAACGCCGCCGCCGGGACCAGCGGATGCCACCAACGCGCTTGAGGAAGAGTCATGCATGCAGAATGCCGCAGCGCGACGAGACTGACAAGCGGTTGTGGTATCATGGCCGCATGGACGCGCCGCGCTTCATTGCCGACAAAACCGTCGGTCGCCTGGCCAAATGGTTGCGGCTGCTCGGCTATGATTGCGCGCTGCAAAAAGAGGACGACGTTGAACGCCTGTTCGCACAAGCGCGCGACGAGAGCCGCGTCATCTTGACGAAGAATACGCGGCGCCATACGCGACGCGGCATCCCGACACATCTGGTGCTGGCCTCGAGCGACAGTATGGAGCAACTGCGCCAGGTGATCGACACGTTTCAGTTGACCATCGGCGATGACCGCATGTTGACGATCTGCTCGGTCTGTAATACTCCGGTCGAGCCGCTCACCGCCGAGCAAGCGCGCGGGCTCGTGCCGCCGTATGTGTTTGCCACGCAGCGCGAGTATTCGCGTTGTCCGAACTGCGGCCGCGTTTATTGGGCCGGAACGCATCGCGCCAAGATGCTGGCTCGCCTGCAAAGCTCGTCGGAGGCGTGACGTGAGTTAGATGTTGGGATGAGGCGCCGGGTCGATCTGCGCGGCGATGCTCGGCGCGATCATGGCGAAGCCCACAATCGCGGCGACGGCCGGACCGAGATACGCCAGCCAATTACCCTGCGCGATCCACAGACCCATCGCGCCGACCAGCGCCGCGAATAGATCGAGCGCGGCCAGCGCGAAGCGCACCGTGCGATTGCCGCGCCACAGCAAAACGCCGAGCACCACAAAAACGACGCCGGCCATGAGCAGCAAAACGCGCGACGGCCATGGCGCGCTGAGGCCAAGAGCCAGCGCAATCGAGGTCACGCCGTTGATTTCGTGCAGACCGACGAGCACGCCGCGCGTCACCTCGCCGCGCAGCTCCAGGCGTTTCCAATACATGTAGATCACCGGGATGATTTCGAGGGTGAGGAACGCGGAGGTCAGCAGGCCGCCGACCATCGGCGCCGCGATGCGCCCCATCACGTCGCTGCCGGCGCCTTGCGACCACAGCAGCGGCGCCAGGCCGATGGTGGCGGTGGCGACGGTCATCAGCTTCGGGCGCACGCGCATCACCGCGCCGTCGATCACCGCGCGCCGGATGTCCTCGCTGTTGTTGATGCGCCCCTCGGCGCGATAGCGATGATAGTATTCATCAAGATAAATAATCATCACAATGCCCGTTTCGGCCGCCACGCCCACCAGCGCGATGATGCCGACCCACACGGCCACCGAGGTGTTGTAGCCGAGGAAGAACATCAGCCACACCGAACCGACCAGCGCAAACGGCACCGAGATCATGACGATGAAGGTTTCGATCCACGAGCGGAAGTTGAGAAAGAGCAACAGGACGATCAGGGCGAGGGTCAGCGGCACGACGAACCTGAGTCGCTCGCTGAGCCGCTGCAGCAGTTCGTATTGGCCGGTCCATTCGAGGCGGATGCCGGGCAGCGGGCCCAGCGCGTCGCGCACGGTGCGTTTGGCTTCCTCGACGTAACCGCCGATGTCGCGCTTGCTCGTGTCGACGTCGACGTACACGTAGCCGACCAGCGAACCATTCTCGTCTTTGATCATCGGCGGCCCGGTGCGCAACGTAACCTCAGCGAGTTGTCCGAGAGGGACCATCGCGAGGCGAGCAGTCGGTGACGATGACGAAGCGGCGCTTCCGGCCGCGCCCATGCCCCCGGGCGATTGAAAACCCGCGCCCGCGCCGGAGGGCAGGGGTGGAAGTTGGAACAACGGAATGTCCGTCGCCGTACTTCCCGGCGCGGCCACGCCGCCGCCGCCGGAGCTTGGCGTCGAGCCGCCGCCCATGCCGCCGCCCATGTTTTGCGCGACCATGACGCCGGGGTTGGGCGGCGCGTTGCGCGTCATCCCCATGCCGGACGACGGCGCGCCGGCCGATCCTGCGTTGGTGCGAATGGGCACGAGAATGCGCCGTACGGTATCGGCGTCGCGGCGGTAGTCGCGCGGATAGCGCACGTTGACGGTGTACCGCTCGCGACCTTCGACGGTGCGGGTGACGGTGAGTCCGCCCAACGCGGCTTCGATGACGTCCTGCACATCGCCGACGTTCAGGCCATAGCGCGCCAGCACTTCGCGATTCGGAATGATATCGAGATAGTAGCCGCCGGTGGCGCGCTCCGCGAACACGCTGCGCGTACCGGGAATGTTACGGAGCGTGCTCTCCAGTCGCTGGGCGGCGTCTTCGATGCGTTGCAGACTATCGCTGTAGACCTTGATGCCGATCGGCGTGCGAATGCCGGTGGTCAGCATGTCGATGCGCGTCTTGATCGGCGGCGAAAGCGAGTTGGTCCAACCCGGCATGTTCAGCGCGCGATTGAGTTCCTCGGTCAGCTCGGCCCACGTGCGCGGGCGTGACTCCGGCCAGAGCGGGCGCAGCAGCGATTGCAGCCACGCAGGCGCCCACGAGCTGTACCAACGGTGAACGGTGATCGACCGCCATTGATCGCGCGGCTTCACCAAGATGACCGTCTCGGCCATGTCGAGGCCGGCCGGATCGGTGGCCGTGTCGGCGCGACCGACCTTGCCGAACACCGAAGACACCTCCGGGAACGAGGCGATGATCTGGTCTTGCGTCTGGAGCGACTCGCGCGCTTGTTCGATGGAAACGCCCGGCAGCGTGGTCGGCATATACAGCAGCGAACCTTCGTTCAGCGGCGGCATGAATTCGCTGCCGATGCGCAAGCCGAGCGGCACGGCCGACGCCACCGCGGCCGCGGCGATCAACAGCGTCGTCTTCGGATTGTGCAGCGCGACGTAGACGAACGGTTTGTACACGCGAATGAGAAAGCGCGAGACGGGGTGTTCGGTTTCTTTGAAGATGCGGCCGCGAATCAGCAGCACCATCAGCGCCGGCGAAAGCGTGATCGACAGCAGCGCGGCGAAAAACATGGCCGCCGTTTTCGTGAACGCCAGCGGAATGAACAGCCGTCCGCCCTGGCCTTGCAGAGTGAACACCGGCAGGAAGGAGACGGCGATCAGAATCAGCGAAAAGAAGATCGGCCGGCCGACTTCCTTCGCCGCCTGAATGATCAGGGGCACGCGATCGGCGTCGGGCGGGGCGTGCTCGATTTTCTTGTGCGCGTTCTCGACGAGCACAATCGCCGCGTCGACCATCACGCCGATGGCGATGGCGATGCCG
>PMZC01000020.1:0-31933 GCA_003170555.1 Deltaproteobacteria bacterium | reverse complement strand
CGCGACCGGCAGCGTGATGATCGCGACCAGCGCCGAACGGATGTGGAGCAGGAACAAGATGATGATCAGGGAAACGACGATGGCTTCCTCGATCAGCGCCCGCGTCAGCGTGTGAATCGACGCGAGAATGATGTCGGAGCGGTCGTAGGTCGTGACCAATTTCACGCCCGGGGGCAGCGAGGGAATGATTTGCTCGTTGAGGCGGTCTTTCACNNTCACGTTGAGCGCGTTTTCTTTGTCGCGCATAACGACGATGCCGCCGACGACCTCGCCGCGGCCGTTGAGCTCGACCGCGCCGCGCCGGATGTCCGGCCCGACGGCCACGCGCGCCACATCGCCGAGGTGAATCGGCGTGCCGCCGTTTTCGCCGACCACGACTTTTTCGAGATCGGCCGTCGAACGCAGATAGCCCAAACCTCGCACGACGTATTCGCGGCCGCTCATTTCCACCACGCGTCCGCCCACGTCGTTGTTCGAGCGCTTGATCGCGGTGACGAGCGCGGCGATGGGCAGGGAATAGGCGCGCAGCCGATCGGGGTCGAGCGTCACCTGATACTGCTTCACGTAGCCGCCGACGGATGCGACCTCGGCCACGCCCGAGACGCTCTCCAGCGCGTACTTGAGCCAGTAGTCCTGCAGCGAGCGCAATTCGGCGAGATCGTGTTTGCCGGTTTCATCGACCAACGCGTATTCGTAGATCCAACCGACGCCGGTGGCGTCAGGCCCCAGCACCGGGTTGGCCTCGGCGGGCAGGCGGCCTTTGAGCTGGCTCAGGTATTCCAACACGCGCGACCGCGCCCAATAAAGATCCGTGCCGTCCTGGAACAACACGTAGACGAACGACATGCCGAACATCGAATAGCCGCGCACCGTTTTCACTTTCGGCGCGGCCAACAGGGACGAGACGATGGGGTAAGTGATTTGATCTTCGATCAGGTCGGGGCTCCGGCCCATCCATTCGGTCCCGACGATTACCTGGGTATCCGAAAGGTCGGGGATGGCGTCGAGCGGAATCCGCACAATCGCGTAAAGCGCGGCGACGACGAGACCGGCGGTCAGCAGCAACACCAGCCACTTGTTCTTCGCGCAGGTCTCGATGATTCGCTCGACCATGGTCAGCCGCTAATGACCGGCGTGTCCGGCGTGTTCGGCGGGCGGCGCAACTCCGGCGGTTTGCGATTGCGCGGCGGCCAGCATGCGGCTTTCAGCGTCAATCAGGAAGTTGGCGCTGGTCACCACCTCGTCGCCCGCGTTGAGGCCCGACAATATTTCGACCGTATCCGGCGTACGCACGCCGACCTTCACCGCCATCGGCATGAAGTGGCCGGGCCCGGAAACCATGAAAACATATTGCTCGTTGCCGTTGTCGAGCAGCGCGTTGAACGGCACGGTTAGCACCTCGCGTGGCGCCACTTCGATGCGCGCGTCGCCGTACATGCCGGGCATGATTTTGCCGCCGGAGTTCGGCAGCAGCACGCGAACCTTGGCCGTGCGTGTCTGCGTGTCCATCAGCGGATAAATGTAGTCCACCGTCGTGGCGAACACGCGGCCGGGCATGGCCGGGAGCGTGAGCGAAACTTTCTGGCCGGGGCGCACGCGATCCACGTCCGACTGGTATAGATCAAGCACCGCCCACAGATGCGACAGATCGCCGATAGTCATCAGCGTTGTCCCCGGGCCGACCTCGTGGCCTTCCAACACGTCGCGGGTGATCACTACGCCGCTGACCGGCGAAACCAGGTCGATCGTGCGCTGGACTTGTTTCGTCGATTCAATACGGTCGATGTCGGACTTGGTCACGCCCAGCAACTCCAGACGACGTCTCGCGGAGGCGACGATGTCCGCCGTGTCGGCCCCTTCGACCCCGCTAAGGGCGTGGACGTTTTTCAGCGCCGCGAGGAAATCTTCCTGGGCCGCGATGAGCTCGAGGCTATAGAACTTGGCGACAATCTGGCCGCGCCGGACCGGATCGCCGACCCGCGAAACTAGCAGCCGATCGACGTAGCCGGTGGTCTTGGTGTGAATCATCGTAAGCCGCGATTCATCGACCGTGACGATGCCGATCGTGCTGATTTCGCCGGCGAGCGTTTTCTTCTCCGCGCGTCCGGTGCGCACGCCGATCATCTGTACACGCTGCGGCTCCAGGTAGACTTCGGAATGCCCGGACAACATCGACGTCGCCGGCGGCAGTGGCGTCGGGGAAGGGCCGGGCGCCGCGGGTGTAGTTCCCGGCGCCGGCGGAGGCGCGCCCTCAGTCACGGGCTTAAACGGTACAAGAGTCATCCCGCAAATCGGGCAAGTTCCCGGACGGTCCCGGATGATCTGGGGGTGCATCGGGCAATGATAGAGCACGCCCGCTTCTTGGGTCACCGTGTGGAACGGACCGACGTGGAAGTACCACAGCGCGGCGCCGACCGCCAACACGATCAACGCGACGAGCATGATCCAGCGGACGATGCTCATCGTTCGCGTACCGGGCGGCGGAGGTTCCGACGCGGAGCGGAGTTGTTCGTTTTCTGACATGACGATCTCCCTTTCAATCGGCGGTGGCGAACTTGCCCCCGACCGCGCGCAACAGCAATGCGTGTTTGCGAAACACGTCGGCGCGAGCTTGTTCGAGTTGCAGTCGCACGGTGATCAGCGCCCGTTGCGCGTCGATCAGCGAGGAAACCGTCTCGCCGCCGGATGAGTAGGACGCGAACACGGCCTCGGCCGCCGCCTGGGCGCGGGGCAGCACGTCTTTTTCCAGCGCTTCCCGCGAAACGATGGCGGCCGACAAAGCGGCGCGCGCCACGGCGATCTCGCGTTGGATCTCCAACCACTGGCTGGCCGCGTCCAGACGACCGGCCCGCTCGCGGGCCTCGGCTTCCGCGACGGCGCCTTGATGTCCGGCGAGGCCGACCAACGGAACGCTGAGGCCGACGAGCGCTTGATAAGAATCGACGCCGCCCGGCATGGTCGTGGGCATATAACCGAGTTGCACTTGGGCTTCCGGCACATATTCGGAACGAGCGGCTTCGCCCGCCGCGACGGCTTCCTCGACGCCGGCCTGTGCGCGACGAAGCTCGGGCCGCCGCTTCCGGGCGACGTCGAACAGTTGCGCCAGCGGCGGGACGGTCGGAATTTCCGGCGGCGCGGCGAGTTGCAGGTGTACAGCGTCGAGGTTTTCCGGCGCGACACCCATGCTGGCCAACAAGGCGGCGACGATGGCCGTGCGATTTTCTTTGGCGGTTTGCCAAGTGGCGCGCAGACCGGCCAGCTCCGCTTCGGCGCGATAGATGTCGCCCTGACCGGCTGTTCCGGCCCGGTAGCGCGCGCGGGCTACATCGACCGCCGCCCGAACCAGGGGTAGCGAATGTTCGATGCTGTCGATGGTGCGGTCCCAGGCCCATAAGTCGACGAAAGCGAGGCGCGCGGCAAGCTCGCGGTCTAAAATCAAAACGTCGAGGGAAGAACTCTCAGCGCGCGCGACGGCCTCTTCCTGCTCGGCGCGATGCCCGCGCACTCGGGAAAGCGGGAAGTATTGTTGAATCTGAATCATGTATTCCGCGCCCATGAAGTTGTCCGGCAAGCGGTAGTATCCGCCCATGAGCATGGGGTCGGGCAGCGCGGAAACCTGCGCCGGTCGTTGACGCGCGGCTTCGACCCGCGCCGATTGCGCCGCGAGATCCGGCCGGTTGTGAGCGGCGAGTGAAGCGGCGGCGTCGATCGTCAGCGGGTTCGGCCAGGCGGCGGGCGACGGCGTAGGCTCCGTCGCGCTTTCTTGCGTGGAAGCTCTCGTGGGAAGGAGAATCGCCAAGACGAAAACGAAGGACCAAAACAACGTCACAAGACTAAATTTTGATTTTCTCTTTCGCGCTACCCGGCGAGTTTTTGAGTCGATAGACGAATACCTGCGCATATTTATCTATTAATCAGTTTAGAATGGAAAAACAAGGCAGACGTCAAAAAAACGTAATCGAGACGCGCGCAAACGAAAAGCCCAGCGTTGAACCGACTAGCGGTTCAGACACCGGGCTTTTGTGTTCTCTCGGGAACCAGTCGCCCTAAAGCGATGCTGCTAACCGAACGAGCGAACTACCAGCGGTTGCGGTTTCCGCCGAAGTCGCCGCGTCCGCCACCGCGTCCGCCGCCGCCACCCTTCGGCTTGTCCTGCGCGACGTCGACCTTGATGGTCCGGCCTTCGAGCTCGGCGCCATTCATCTCGGCCACCGCCGCATCCGCATCCTCGGGATTGGCGAAGGTGACGAAGCCGAAGCCGCGTGAACGGCCGGTTTCGCGATCCGTGATCACCTTGGCTTCGGTGACTTCACCGAAACGGGCGAACGCTTCCCGCAACGCTTCGTCTTTCGTGTTCCAACCCAGACTACCCACAAACAACTTCTTCGGCATACCTTCTGTCCTTCTCTGTTTCGCATCGCCTCAGGGGCTCTGCTTTAGCCTTTACGGGCAACCACGCCCGTTATCGCCTAAACGACCACGATGGTCATCTAGCTTCGTTTGGCCACCTAACACTTATGGGAGATTCCGTAAAGCAGGTAGGCGCCTAAATAATAGGACTTTCGTTACATACTCCTGAAATGAACCACAATCACTGGGTGAAGCTAGCACGTCACAATCCGCTTGTAAAGTATTTTTTCATCATTTTTTTAGGCCGATTATTCGCATGATTAGAACGACAAACCGGCCCGATAAGCCAGGTTCAGCTTCAGCGTGATCCAACTGGTTAACCATGGCCGCCCGGGAAGCTGCCAGGCGGTGCGTTTGAAGGCTTTCGGCAGCCGATAAACCTCGGTTAACGCCCGAATCCATTGGCTGCGCAACTCTTCCCGGGTGAAATGCAACGGCTGATATGGCACCAGATTCCAAGCGCTTTCCAGCCACCATGCCGGGTGGGTGAGGCGATTCTCGTCCTTGAGCTGCTGGTAGATCGGTGTACCGGGAAAAGGGACGAGCAAGGTGAACTGCACAATATCGATTTCGGAGGAATCGACGAATTCGATGGTCCTTTCGAAGACATCGGGACCGTCGGTGTCCAGCCCGAACACGAAAGCGCCGATCATGGTCATGCCGTTATCGTGCATCCGTTTGATGCCGTCTCGATAGTCCGTGGCTTTCGATCGCTTGCCGACGGCGTCGAGCGTGGCCTGCGAGATGGACTCGAAGCCCACAAAGAACCCGACGGCGCCCGCCTTGCGCAGCCAGCCGAGCATCTCGCCATCGTTGAGGGTAGCGGCGGACAACTGGCCGCAGATGAGTTTGTCGCGCGTCGCCAGCCGGCGGCAGAATTCCTTGGCGTATTTTTTGTCGGCCGCGAAATTGTCGTCGACGAAAAAGATCTCCTTGCTCTGCAAGCTGTCGATTTCCGCCAGCACGTCGTCCAGCGGCCGAATCCGGTACCGGTGCCCATGTATGACGGGCACGACGCAAAAGCTGCACCGGTTCGGACAGCCGCGCGACAGTTGCAGGCAATTGACGGTCTGATAGTGGCGACGATCGAAAAGATCGCGTCGCGGCCAGGGCAGCCCCGCCAAGTCCACCGGCGCCAGGTTTTGATAGATGGGCCGCAACTGTCCGCGCCGCCAATCGTCGACGAGTCGGTCTATCTGTCCTTCGGCTTCGCCAGCGACCACGGCGTCGCAGTGCAGCTTCGCTTCCAACGGCAACAGCGTCGGATGGATGCCGCCCATGATCACCGTCTTGCCGCGTCGACGATATTCGTCGCCCAATTCGTAGGCCCGCTCGACGACTTCGGTCATGACGGTGATGCCGATCAGGTCCGCGTCCGTGTCCAGCGGCGCCGGCGCGATCAATTCATCGGCGAGCTGGATTTCCGCGTCGGGCGGCAGACAAGCGGCGACCTGCCCGAGACTCATCTGGGCGATGCGAAACCCGCCGCCGTTTTTCATGGCTTCGTTCTCTTTCGCCTTGGGCGAAACCAACAAGACTTTCATGTCGACTCATCCTCTTTTATACCGAGCACCGCGGTCCACTGGGTTTGTTGTCGATCCTGGGGCGGCCGGATGAAATCAAGGTGCTGTCCAACGTCGACGATTCCGTTCCGCCGCCGCCCCGCGGCGAAGTCGGTGAGAACCGGGCCGAGATCCGCCCTGCTTCCACCACGCCGGGGTCTCCCGTCAGGCGGCGCAGATCGCCGCGCGCGTTGCACGCTTCAAATAGTTGGATGGCCTCTTTTTCCGAGGCGGCCGCCAATTCGGGTTCGGATTGTCTTAAAAAGCCGGCGAACGCCGCCTTGGTTCGGGCCAGTTCGTAGTTCAAATGATGTCCCCGCTGTATCGCCATCGCCTTTTCGAAATGGCGCCGCGCTGCGGCCGGTCGGCCCTGGCGAGCGAGCAGCAGCGCCTTCAATCGCCAGGCCTGGCCAAGATAATTGGGGAAAGTGCTGGCTTCCTTCCGGCATTGCTTCGCCAGCGCGACGACCTTGCTCAGGATAATTTCTTGATCTTCGCGCGACGATTCCGGATGCTCAGCGAGGCGTTGCAGTAACGCTTCGCCGAGGCTGACCGAGGTGTCGATCGTATACTCGCCGGCGAAAAAACGACCGGCCGCGATATCCAAGCTTTCTTCAAGCACTTCAATCGCCTGATCCGTTTTATTTTCGCGGAGCAGAATCTTGCCGAGCACGCGCTTGCCGATTGAATAGAGCAGGGGGTTGGAATCCCGCGTGCAGTATTCGAAACAGAAGCCGATGTTTCGGCGCGCTTCTTCGAAGTTCCCGATGTAGTAGAAATATTCGGCCAACTCGTAGTGTGCGTCGGCGATGCCCCGATAGTCTTTGACCGCTTCGGCGATCTCTTTCGATTTCAGGATCGAATCGCATGCCTGATCGAATTGCCCCAGATGGCGCCGCGACTGCGCATGAGAAGTGTATTCCAACTCCAGTTCGAACAGCGCGCCGATCTGTTCATGGATCTTGATGGCTTTTTCGAAAACCTCGAGGGAGGTCTCGATCTGACTGGTGTATTGATACGACAGTCCTTCGAAGTAAAAGCTGTTGCCCAGCGCGTGTTGGTCGCGGAGCTTCCGGCAAATGGACTGGCTGCGCTTCGCGTTCCGGCGCGAGAGCCGCCAAAACGAGAACAGCGACCAAAAGACGATCATCTGGTCCAGGACCCGGGTGACCGCGCTCGACTGGTCGAGAAAGCTGGACAGGTAACGGGCCTTGACTTGCGTTTCCAGTCCGCGAATGACGTCGACCCAGAAAAAGGCGAACGAGGTCACGTTGTAAATGCTGACCAGTTCCTGAATCTGATGCTGCCGTTTCCCGAAGCGAAGGCGCCGCAGCCGATACGGAATCAGGAGGCTGGCGAAGGTCGCCATCAAGCGCCACATGATGCTGAGTCCCGCGCCGAAGTGGGTCCGCGACACGCTGCCCTTTAATTGTCTGATGCCGGTTCCGAAATGCTCGATGGCCTGCGGCAGTTCGCCCCGGCGCACGTACACCGTGCCCATCTTGCGCTCGAGCACGGCCAGTCTGAAGGTGTCCAGCCCGTCGGCGCGGACCAGGTTGTAGTTGTCGATCGCCTTGTTGTAGGCGCCGACGAACGAGTAGACGTCCGCCAGCCGCTCTCTGATTCCCCGTTCCGCCGCGGCGTCGTTGGGCAATTGAGCGAGCAACTCCAGCGCCTGTTCCAAATATTGCGCCGCCTGGTGCATGGCCATCGAGTTCTCGGCGGCGGACGCGGCGCGTAACGCATAAAGGTAAGCGTTGGCGTGGTCGTCGGTCCGGACGAAGTGATAGGCCAGATCGTAAACCACCTTCTGCGGGCTGGCTTGATGTTGTTTTTCGAGCGTCTGGGCGATCTGCAAATGCAGCGCCTTGCGTTCGGCCGGCGCGACGTTTTGGTAGAAGGCCTCGTGGATGCGATCATGCGTGAAGGAAAACACGTCGCCTTCGGCCCCGGCGCGGCGCATGAGCAGGCGCGACCGAATGGCCTCTTCGAGCAGCGGCGACAGCTCTTTCATCGGTCGGGCCGCCAGGTCGGCCAGCAAACTGCCGGAGAACAACCGGCCGATGCATGACGCCGTGGACAGCACGCGTTTGCAGTCAGCGGACAGTTGTTTGGTGCGGCGAATGATGATTTCGGCCAGCGTGACGCCGACCGCGGGCAGGTACAGCCGGTCGCGGACGATGCGCCAGCGCCCTTCTTCGCGCACGATCGCCCCTTCGACCATCAGCGCCCGGATCAACTCGATCAGGAACAGCGGGTTGCCGCGGCCGAATTCGATCAGCAGTCGCATCAGTTCGGCGAAACCGTCGGTCTCTTCCGGCACGATGGTGGCGACGAAATCCCAGACCGTCATCGGCGCCAGCGGCGATACGCGCAGCCACTGTAGATTGCTTTTCTGCCCGTGCAGGCGGACCAACAGCGACTTGAGCAGCGGCCGGTCGTCCACTTCCTCCGAGCGGTAAGAAAGGACGATCATCACGTTCCGGTGATCGCCCAGTAGCGGCGCCAGCACCTGTAAAAACCGGCAGGTTCCCGCGTCGGCCCAATGTAGGTCTTCGAAAACGAGGATGACCGGTTTGGTCCGTTCGGCCAAACTGGCGAAGAAGTAGCTGAGGCGCTCGAGGAATTGCACCATGCGCGTGGTCGGATCGTCGATCGCGGCGGGCGAATCGGGCGGCAGGTGATCGACCACCGCCGGCGCGATGTTGGCCAATTCCGAGTGAAACGGCCCCAGGACATCGCGGACCACGGCCCGGTGGATTTTTGTTTCGTCGTCGGGAATGGTCGAGAGGTATTCCGCGTACTCGTGGAAAATCTGGATCAACGGGAAATACGGAAAGTTGCGGTTGGCGTCGCTGCACCGGCCGATCAGGCAGATGTAATCGGACGTCCCCAGGGAAGCGCAGAATTCATCGAGCAGGCGCGACTTCCCCGAGCCGATCTCGCCGCCCAGCAGCACCGTGGCGCCGCGTTCGGCCGAGCGATGCATCAGCCGGCGCAATTCGGCCAGCTCATTTTCGCGGCCGATCAGCGGCACATCGAACGCGAGGTTGTTCTTGGCGTCGCCCTGGCCGATGCGGAAAAACGGCGAGCCGACGGTGCGGGTGGACATCAATTGATAATGGGTCAAATCCTCGATCAGTCCGGCCGTGGTTTGGTAACGTTGATCCGGCAGATGGGCGATGAGTTTCATGACGATGCGGTCGAGCACTTCGGGAATTAACGGATTGAGCCGACTGGGCGGCGTGACGCGATCCACGCGCCCCTGCGCAATGTCCTGCGCGGTCATATCCGGCGGAAACGGGCGCGCGCCGGACAGGAGCTCATAGAAAATGACGCCCAGCGAATACAAATCGCTGCGGTGGTCGATCTCGCGGTCGTCGCCGCCGAGTTGTTCCGGCGAGATATAGGGGAATGTCCCCGTGATCACGTGGCGGCCCTGGCGATGCAGCAGGTTTTTGAGCAAGACGCAGCCGAAGTCCACGATCTTGCATTGATCGATGCGCCCGTTCGCCAGGATGACGTTCGACGGCTTCAGGTCTTGATGGATGACGCCCATATTATGCAGATACTGCAGCGCCTCGGCGATCTGGATCATCAGCCGCACGACTTCCGCGATGGTCGGCCATTCCTGGGTGGTCAGATACTGGAACAACGACAGACCGTGGTCGTGCTCCATGATGATGTAGTAGGCGCCGTCGTCCTCGCCGAAGTCGACGATGCGCACCACGTGCGGATGGTGCAGCCGCAACAGGGAAACGGCTTCGCGCTGAAACAGCAGGACCATGTTGTCGTGGTCGTCCTGCAGGTCCGAAGCCATGATTTTCGCCACGACCGGCTGGTTCGTCTGCCGGTCGGTCGCGTGATACACCTCGCTCCAGCCGCCATGACCGATCTGGTGGCCGAGCTTGTAGCGACCTTTGAGCGTCTTACCTACCATTTGTTCGGCAATTTATCACGATGAAAGGAAGGGGAACACCAGACCGAAAAGAAATTGCAGCGCCCCTTTGCGCATCATGTACTTGACGAAATCGTTTTGCGGATAATAGTCGATCTGCTCGAACACCTGGAGATTGAACTTGCCCTCCTTGGGCCGCACGGCGAGGTTGATGAAGCCCTGCTTGGCGCAGCACTCTAGCCAGACGTCTTTCAACGACGCGGCGTCGGGCGGCACAGGCGCCGGTTTGACCGACTCGGGCAGCCCATTGTTGAACGTCACCAGCACTCCCTTGTCTTTGACGCACAACAAGAGGCGGAACGGGTTGCCCATGATCTTGGTCAGAATCTGCACCTTCTTCGGCAGCGCGCGAATCCGGTGCCGCAGGAAATAGGCGGAAACCTTCGAAAGCCACCGCGCGCCGCCAAGCGCGATCCAATCTTCCGTCATGCCGCGGCCGGCGAAGCCAATCAGAAACGCGGTGAGCTCCGCCAGGTTTTTGCTGAACTTGAGACCGTCGAGCAGCGCCAGCAAGCCCGGTTCGGTTAGCACGAGCGTGAGTTTGCCGCCGAGGTCGATCGGCATGTCGCCGCCGCGTCCGGCGATGGTCAGGTTCGGCGCCAGGTGCGCGAACTTGAGCAGCGTTCCGGTCACGTCGACGTCGCCGAGTTGAACTGAATCCTTGATCGTCAACACGTTCTGCAGCATCAGCGGACGGGGCTCGACCTTCGCCGTGCCGTCGTCGATCGCGGCGAGCAACGTCGTCAGGAAGCCGATCAGGTAGCGCGCGTTATCGCCGTCGGTCAGCCACTGCTGGTGCAGCTTGTACAGCTTGCGCAGGAACGACGTGTAGACGATTTTTTTGTAGCAATTGGGGTCGATGTTCTCCGCCGCCAGCTTCGCCGCGACAACATCCCACGTTGTGTCGCGGTACATACGAAAGTCGGTGACCACGCCGCCGAACACGGTTTCGAAAAAGATGTAGGGTGAAGGAAGCTCGGGCTCGTCGATGACGATCGTCGCCATGTGGCCTTTGCCGCCGAGCGGATTCGCGAGCCGGTCGCCGATGGCGCACAGTTGACTGTCGATCAGCGACGTCAAGACGTGATGAAACGGCAACGCGGGAACCTGGCCGAATGGAATGAACGGAATCAGCGCGGTCGGGTACTTGGGCCCGCGGCCGGCCACGGCCCAACGCTGATTTTCCGCGACCTCCATCCATTTCACGTAGTAGACGCGGAACCATTCCTTGAGCGCCGGGTCGGCATTCAACGGCAGGTTCGGGGTGATCGTCGGGCTCATTACCAGTACCATCCTCGGGCGGTCGTGATCGCTTCGGTGGCGAAGCCGAGGATGCGTCCGCCCAGTTCCTCCGCCAATCGTTCAAAGACATCCGAATAGTTATTCGGCGGCTTGCCGTGGCCTTCGACGCGATAGATGCGCGGCGCAAACACCATGTACTCGGTGGACGCCGCGCCGTCGCCGAACAAGATCGCGCCCTCGCATTCCAGCGGCCGGCGCAGCGGACCGTACACGATGGCGAAGCCGTCAAGCACGTTCAGCTCGCGCGCGAAGTAATCTTCGAGCACGCACTTCATCAATCCGAAAACGCCGGAGAACATGACCGACGCGCCGAGGTCCGGGAAACGGAACTCATCGGCCACCAGCACGGCCGAGCCCCAGGTCGAGGTCGCTTGCAACGGCCCGGGCTCGGGCGCGACCGGGTTGGGGCGATTGAGCGGCAAAAATTCGCGGTTCGGGTCCCACTCGATCCACTGCTGCGTTTCCGGGTCGAACTCGCGTATCGGTCGGTCGAAGTCAACCTCGCCGCCCACGCGTTGGCCGATATTCTTGATCAGACCCTCATCGCGATATTCGGGGTCGCGGAACCAGCGCTGCCGCTTCTTGATGAATGCGGTCCATTCGGTAAGCGGAACATTCGCCGTTCCGTGTTCATGATTGGTGCGATAGACATTTTCCGGATCGAGCAAGCCGAGCCGCTGTTCGTAGCCCAGCCACGTCGACTTCACGAACTTCGCCGCGAAATCCACCGGGCGGGCGAAGCTCGGCGGCGGATCGAGCTCCTCTTTTTCCATGAATTGCGTCGCGACCAGATCGGCCAGAACGACGTCGTTGGAAGCGATCAGCGTGCGCAGCGGCACGAGGTCGCCGGGCCAGGGGCCGATGCCTTCGAGCGCGTCATAGCCGTCGATGATCGTCAGGTCGGGCGACCACACCTTGGTGATGTCGACGACCTTCTGCGCGATGCGTTGGTGCCGCCGGCCGCGATCGCATTCGGCGATGGCGCCGTGCGAGTTCTTGATACCGAGCGTCACCGAAGATTGTAAGTGCGTCTTCATCTTCGGCGCGTCGATATAGAACGTGTCGGCCTCGAGATACGCCGCCGGCATGTGGAACGCGTTGAACACGACGCCGCGGATATCATTGTCGTCGGCGTCGCGCAGCGTCACCCAGCGAATGGGTTCTTCATCGAGCAGCAACACGCTGACCTTGTTTCGCCACTCGGGCTTTTCGTTGGCCACCGCGCACCAATAGTCGACGAGCCCCGTCGCCGCCAGCGACATGCGCGAGGTGATGTTGCTGATTGCGATCTCGCCGATGTGTACGGCCGTCGCGCCGGCCGCGAGGCAGTAGCGCGTAACCTCGGCGACGAGTTCGGCGGACGTGGTGTATGGGCTGCCGCACGGCACGACGATGTTGGGTTTGATGAACACCTTTTTCCCGGCGACCGCTTCGCGCACCGTGTGCACAATCTCCGTGGTCGAACCCGGTTTGGGCCAGTGGCCGACCAGGTTATCCAACGTGCGGCGGAGCGTGGCTTCGATCGTCGGCTCGGGCTGGGTCGGGGCAGGGCGTTCGGCGACCACCACGCTGACACTGCTTTGCGCGGGCGGAAACGAATGCAGTTCATCGCCGCGCAGCTCGTGGTGTCTGCCCTGCGCGTGCGAACGATCATGGAACACGACTTTTTGCGAGCCGGTTGCGCGCATCCNNGCATCCGCCAATAGGTGCGGCGAATGCCTTTCGCCAGCGGCTCGTTCGCCACGTGCGCGCTGCCGGTGTACGCAAATAGGTAGCCGATGGTCAGCGAACCGGCCAGGACCAGCAGTCGCAGCCACGCGGTGCGAGATTCCAACGGCCAGCAAAACGGCAACACGACGACGGCCGACCCGAAAAAAGCCGTCACCGTTTGAATCACGCTTCGGCGTAATGGGACGAGCGGGAAAAACCACCACACCAGAAAGATTGCGGGTACGCCGGCGAGGAAAATCAACAGCGTCGGGTTCGCGCCGTTCGCGACCGGCGTTGCGCCGAACGCGAAACTCGGCCGCCAGATCAACAGCGCGACAAAGATCAGCGTCAGGACGGCGACGGTCGTGGCTACGCTGCGGCGGGGCTCGCCATTATCGTTCCACTCGCATTCGCACGGAAACAAGCGCGCGGCGAGTTGCGTTTTGAGATAGGCCGCGCCGTAAATGGCGACGAACAACAACGCGCACAGCGGAGCGCAAAGGAAATGCGCTTCGGGTCCGACGTTGAGCAGGGCGAGGTCAGTCGCGGTCCATAGGCCGAAGCCGACCACCAACCCGCCGACGGCGAGGCCAACCGTGCGCTTCCAAAATGGGTGCGGCGAAACGAGCAGCGCGACGCCGAAGAGCGCGGCGATGGCGATGACCGTCGCCCAATCGACCGGCGTCGTGTCGTTCGGGAACAGCGCGAACACCGCGACCAACGACCCTACCAGGGCGACGAAAACTTGGCCCGTTTCCGGCGAACGGCGAAGCAGCTTGGCGAACGAACGCTCGTTCAAGCGAACGAGAAAGGAGATGAAATCTTCATCCGGGCGGCGATCGTAAAACGGAATCTTGAGCGACGGGGTCAGCGATTTTTCGGCTCGTTTCTGCTCTTTGACCTTGAACAGGTAGGTCAAGTAGTCGGCCAGCGCCGCCGACAGGCCGAACTCAACGACGTATTCAAGCGGCCATAACGCATACACGAGGTATTGCGGAGGGGAGGTCACGGCCGGATGTGCGTCAGGCAAAAAGAGCCAGATCATCGCTTTGACGCCGCCCGCCGTTTGACCGACGAGACTGACCAGCGCCGCCGAAATAATGATCGCGATCAGCGTGCCAAGTCGGAGGCAGTAGGCGAGGGTGACCGCGAGGAAAAACAAAACCGCGTAGTAGACCAGCACCCACTTCTGGGTGACCATCAACTTGAGATAGTCGCCGTCGTGTTCGCGGTAAGCCCAAAGAAAGAGGCTCAGGAAAATCAGTACGACGATCAGGCTATTCAACCACGCGGTGGTTTTGAAAAATGCATGACGCAAAAGGATGCGGTTGAGAATATAGACCATCCCGAAAACGCCGATCGCGCTGAGCGCGTAAATCAGTACGCCGACGCCGAGCGGGTAACAAGGGTAGATCCACAACCCGGTGCAAATGGCCGTGCACTCGGTGACAAAGCCGACCAACGCGCCGACCAGCGCCAGGGCGACGACGCGCGTGGTCGGCATTGACCAGGCGATCCAGAGCGCGAAGACGTAATCAAAGAGCAGGGCAAGCCGGAATTTCTCGGCGAGGGAAGGACCGCAAGGCCTGGCCAGAATGACGACAATCGCGCCGGTGATGATCGTGACGATGACGAGATTCGCCACCCCTTCACGATCCATTCGGCGTTGCGGAATGCCGGTCACCGCGTTCTCCATGCGCCCCCCGATCTGCCTATCGTACCATTATTATTTTTATAAAACCGAATGAATGACCGCAGCAGACTCCGACGACACTTCACCGGCCGCGCCTCGTCGATGCACCAAACACCTTGATGTTACGCGCCGATGTTGCCACGCGTCGTTTTTCTTGTCAAAGCGTTTCTCCCCGATGTCTTCGATGCCCGGCTGACGGCTTTTTATCCGAATCCTAATTTGCGCCTGATTCGGCGGTCGTAACCTCTCGCCGCGTTCGACGTAGAACAACTGCTCTGCCAAGGCCTGCGAGTCAATGACCCAAAAGCATCCTGGCGGAGCGCCAACCTAAGGAGGATCTGATGTCGAAGCGGTTTGTGGTCTCGATTCTGTTGCTGCTGGCCTTGGCTTGGGCGGCCGCGGCTCAGGCGGTGGAGCTTACGCCCGAAGGCCGCATTTTCGGGGAGTTCACTTACAACATCTCCAACTATCCCGATTGGGATTCGCGGCATGGCGACAACGACCTCAACCAGTTTCAGATCAACCGCGCCTACCTCGGGTTGAAGGCGAAATTCAACGATCAATGGTCGGCGCGCATTACCGCCGATGTTGCGCGGTTCGATCAGCTGGCGCCGGTCTACGACGACAACGGCGCTTTGGTGGACGTGAAATCGAAGAAAGGACCGTACATGTTCTTTCTCAAGTACGCGTACGGCGACTATCGGCCGTCCGATTTCTTCGGCCTGCGATTTGGCATGCTGCAAACCGCCTACATCGACGCCTACGACGAAACGTTCGGCTACCGCTACGTCATCAAGTCGCCGTCCGATCTCTGGGGCTTCGACACGTCGGCCGATCTGGGCGCGGCGGCGCTGGGCGACTTGGGCGGCTACGGCGGCTACTACCTCGTCGTTCGCAACGGCGAGGGCTACAAGTCGCCGGAGAGCAACAAAGGCAAAGCGATCCAGGCGCGCATTACGCTCACGCCGCTGCCGATGAGCGAGGCGACCAAGGGCCTGCAGTTGGTCGCCGCGTACCTGTATAACAACGTCCAGCCCAGCGACCCGAGGCTCACCACCACCGTGCTCAACACCCTGTTGAGCTACAAGGTCATGTTCAACCAGGATTGGGGCCTCCGACTGGGTTTCGGTTATGACCTGATGGTGGCGTCGACCGACGCGCCGGGCGCCGACAACATCACCAGCACGATTATCCATGGATTTGGCGCGCTCCAGATGCCGCTCGGTTTCGGCCTTTTTGGGCGGGTCGACCGGTTCGATCCGGACACGGCCAACGACAAAAAGACGCACGGCTATCGTGACGAACAGACCATGGTGCTCGGCGGCGTCAGTTACACGCCGTTGCCGAATCTCGATTTCGCCTTCGACTATCGCCGGGTGATGTACACGGCGCACGAGCTCGACAATCAGGGAAACGACGTCACGCAGCCCGCGGACGCTTTCCTCGGCGTCCAGTGTCAGGTCAGGTTCTAACCATCTTCCTTTGGGGCAGCGGCGGAAAGCAGCCGCCGCTGCCCCCGACCCCGGTGAAAGGGAACACGCATACCAAGGTTTAGCAGTTCGCTAACGGAAACCGAACACAAGGCGCCCAAGATTTACTCGTTACCAGCGGATCTCTCGATGTTTACTCAACGTTGAGGGCCGCGAAAGGAGAAACCGAATGAAAGCCAAGAATCTATTGATCGCGGGTCTCGTCGTGGTGGGGCTTTTGGTTGGTGGTACGGCGGTCGTCGCCGCGATGAGCCTCAACGGCGCCGGCGCGAGCTTTCCTTATCCGTTGTATTCGCAGTGGGCGTATAAGTACAACCAATTGACGGGCGACCAAATCAACTACCAGTCGATCGGTTCGGGCGGCGGCATCGCGCAGATCAAAGCGAAGACCGTCGACTTCGCCGGATCGGACGCGCCGCTGGAAAAACCTGAGCTCGACGCGTCCGGTCTGATTCAGTTCCCGATGGTGGTCGGCGGCGTCGTGCCCGCGATCAATGTTCCGGGCATCAAGGCCGGTCAGTTCAAGCTGACCCCGGATGCGCTGGCGAATATCTACCTCGGCAAGATCACCAGATGGAACGACGCGGCGTTGAAGGCGATCAACCCCGGCCTCGCTCTGCCGGACCTGGCGCTCACCGTGGTCTTCCGCTCGGACGGCTCGGGCACCACCTGGATCTACACCAACTACCTGAGCAAGGTTTCTACCGAATGGCGGCAGCGCGTCGGCGCGGGCAAGTCGGTGTCCTGGCCGACGGGCGTGGGCGGCAAGGGCAACGAAGGCGTGGCGGCGTTCGTGCAGAAGACGAAGGGCGCGATCGGCTACGTCGAATTCGCTTACGCGGTGGAAAACAAAATGACGTACGCGGCGCTGCGAAATCAGGCCGGCGCGTTCGTCGAACCGACCAGCGAGACCTTCCAGGCGGCGGCGGCCAACGCTGATTGGCCGAACGCTCCCGGATTTTACATGGTGCTGACCGATCAACCCGGCGCCGGCAGTTGGCCGATCACCGGCGCGACGTTCATCTTGACCTACAGACAGCAGCCGGACGCCAACAAAGCGGCGGCCATGCTGAAGTACTTCGATTGGTGTTATCACCACGGCGCCGATGTCGCCCGGAAGTTGAACTACGTACCGATGCCGGAAAATGTCATCAAGCTGGTGCAAGCGCGGTGGGCGGCCGAGATTCGCGCCGGAGGGCGACGCGTCTGGCCGTAGATCGGACCGGCTCGAACGCGTCGGCGAGTAAACGATCATGAGCGAAGCAACGAGCCATTATCAAAGTGAGAAACGGGCGGATACCGTATTCAAAGCCGTGATGACGGCGAGCGCCGGGCTCGTGCTCTTGATCATGATCGCCATTCTCATCGAGCTGACGCACCACTCCCAGTTGTCGCTGCACAAGTTCGGTTTCGGTTTTCTTTTTTCGTCGGCCTGGAACCCGGTCAGCGGCCAATTCGGCGCGTTGAGCAGCATCTTCGGCACGGTCGTTTCGACGGTCATCGCGATGCTGCTGGCCGTGCCGCTCGGTCTGGTCATCGCGCTATTTCTCGTGGAACTGGCGCCGCCCTGGCTGAGCACGATCGTCGGCAACGCGATCGAACTGCTCGCGGCGATCCCCAGCATCATCTACGGCATGTGGGGGCTGTTCGTTTTCGCGCCGTTCTTGGCCGATCACATCCAACCGCTCCTCGGCAAAACGCTCGGTTTCCTGCCGCTCTTCAAAGGGGCGCCGATGGGTATCGGCATGTTGACGGCCGGCATCATTCTGGCCTTGATGATTCTGCCTTTCGTCGCCGCGGTGATGCGCGATGTGTTTCGCATGACGCCGGCGGTGGTGAAGGAAGCCGGCTACGGCATGGGCGCGACCACGTGGGAAGTCACCTCGCACGTCACCGTTCGCTACGGCCTGAGCGGTTTGCTGGGCGCGGTGTTTCTCGGGCTGGGCCGCGCGATCGGCGAGACGATGGCGATCACGTTTGTCATCGGCAACAACCACAACATCTCGGCGTCGTTGTTCGCCGCGGGCAACAGCATCGCCTCGACGCTGGCGAACGAATTCACCGAAGCATCCGAACCGTTGTACCTGAGCGCGCTGGTCGAACTGGGCCTGGTGCTGTTTCTGCTTTCGCTGTTCGTGCAGTTGGCGGCCCAATGGTGGCTGAAACGGATCAAGCTGGGGATCGGGCGAGGAACATGAGAGCACTGCGGCCACGTCCCGCCGCGCCGCGCAAAATCGCCGATCTGGCGGTGAAGATCGCGTCGTCGCTGGCCTCGTTGATCGGCATCTTTTTTCTCAGTTGGATTTTGTGGGAAGTGATTCGCAAGGGCGTGGCGGCGATCAACTGGTCGTTCTTCAGTCAATTGCCGGCGCCGCCCGGAACGCCCGGCGGCGGAGTGGCCAACGCCATCGTCGGGACGCTGGCGATGACCGTCATCGGCACGGCGATCGGCGTGCCGGTGGGCATGTTTTCGGGCGTGTACCTGGCGGAGTTCGGCCAACACAACCGGTTCGGCTCGTTGGTTCGCTTCGGCGTCAACGTCATCATGGGGATTCCCTCGATCATCGTCGGCCTTTTTGTTTACACGATCATGGTGAAGCCGGTGGGGCATTTCTCGGGCTACGCCGGGGCGCTGTCGCTGGCGATCATCATGCTGCCCGTGGTCGCGCGCACCACCGAAGACATGCTGCTGCTCGTCCCCGACTCGCTGCGGGAATCGGCGCTGGCGTTGGGCGCGCCGCGGTGGAAGGTCACGGGGAACATCGTCTTTCGCGCGGCGCGAACGGGGATGATCACCGGCATGTTGCTGGCCGTCGCGCGTATCAGCGGTGAGACCGCGCCGCTGCTGTTCACCGCGCTCAACAGCCCGTATTGGCCGAACTCGCTGGGGCAGCCTACCGCGAATCTGACGGTTACGATTTTCAACTACGCCATGTCGCCGTTCGCCGACTGGCAGCAGATCGCCTGGGGCGCTTCGCTGCTGATTATGGTCGCGGTGTTGATGCTCAATATCTCCGCGCGCCTGGCGACGAAAGGAAAAACCCGATGAGCGCTTCCGCTTTCAAACAACGAGCCGAACGGCTGCCGGAACAACTCGCCGTCGCGGAAAAGAGCCGTCCGGTCGAAGTGGTCGGCAAGCCGTTGTTTGTCTTGCCGAAAGGCCACGGCGCCGATCTGCACGCGCCGGCGTTGCCGCCGCGGATCTCCACGCGCAACCTCAACTTCTTTTACGGCGCGAACCAGGCGCTGATCGACAACAACATCGATATCGCGGCGCAGAAAGTCACGGCGATCATCGGCCCGTCGGGCTGCGGCAAGTCGACACACATTCGCGTCTACAATCGCATCTACGAACTTTATCGCGACCAGCGCGCCGAGGGCGAGGTGTTGCTCGACGGCGAAAACATTCTCTCGCCGTCATTCGACCTGATCCGCTTGCGCCGGCTGGTGGGCATGATCTTCCAGAAGCCGACCCCGTTTCCGATGACCGTGTTCGACAACGTGGCGTACGGTCTGCGCCTGCATTACCAATTGTCGAAGGGTGAACTGGCGCAGAGCGTCGAGCAGGCGTTGCGCGACGCGGTGATTTGGGACGAGGTGAAGGACAAGCTGCGCCAGCCCGGCACGGCGCTGTCCGGCGGCCAGCAGCAGCGGCTGTGCATTGCGCGGGCCATCGCGGTGAAGCCCGAGGTGCTGCTGCTCGACGAGCCGACCTCCGCCGTCGACCCGGTGGCGACCCAGAAAATCGAGGAGCTTATCGAAGCGCTGAAAAAGAAATACACGATCGTCATCGTCACGCACAACATGCAGCAGGCGGCCCGCATCTCCGACTTCACCGCGTTTTTCTACGAAGGCCGGATCGTCGAGTTCGGTCCGACGAGGCAGATCTTCACCAATCCGACGAACAAACAGACCGAGCAATACATCACCGGTCGGTTTGGTTGAGGGGGGACGGCCATGTCGACGCCCGGGAAGCTCGAACGTCAGATCGACAAACTGAAGAACATGCTGCTGGCGATGAGCGCGGAGGTCGAGGCCAGCGTGCGCCACGCGGTGACCGCCCTGGAAAAAATGGACGCCGAGTTGGCGCAGAAGGTGATGGACGGCGACGAGCGGATCGACTTGATGGAAGTCGATCTCGAGGAAGAGTGCCTCAAGGTGCTGGCCTTGTATCAGCCGGTGGCCATTGATTTGCGCTTTATCGTGGCGGTGTTGAAGATCAACAACGACCTCGAACGCATCGGCGACATGGCGGCGAATATCGCCCGCCGGACCCTGGAACTGTGCGACCAGGGAGGCGTCGAGGCGCCGTTCAACGCGGGACTGATGGCCGAGAAAGTGCAAGCGATGCTCAAGAAGAGTCTGGACGCCCTGGTCAACCTCGACGCCGACCTGGCGCGCTCCGTGCTCGCCGCCGATGACGAGGTGGACAAGATCAATTATGCGATCCACGACCGCGTGATCGATTCCATTCGGCGGAACCCCGCGCAGTTGGAGAACTACATTCGCGTGCTGCTGGCCGGGCGGCATCTCGAGCGCATCGCCGACCACGCCGCCAATATCGCCGAGGACGTGATCTATCTGGTGGAAGGCGAGATCGTGCGGCATCGCGCGTAACGCGACGCTCACGCGGGACGCGTTTCCCGCCATCTTTCGCCGCCTCTTGCCACGAAGGGAAAATACCTCTATCACAAAACCCTGATGTTCAAGCGCCGCCGCCGTGACCGAAGCCAGTCCCCGATCGGCGAAAGTCGATTTCGAAACGGCCGTCTTCCGCGTCGGAAACGGCTGCTCTTTGTGCTGATCCCCTTGAGCGTGGTCCTGCTCTTCGCCACCGTCGTGCTGCGCGAACTGGAGAAGTTTTCCCTCATCAACACCGCCGGCGAAGAGGAACTAGTGATCTATCCGCCGGACACTCCGCTTCTTCAACACGTCAGCGAAAACGGCGTGGATTATATAGAGGTCACCGCCAACGGCCGGCCGCCCGCCCGATTTGCCGCGCGCAAACCGAGCGACACGACCCGGATCATGGTGACCGGGGAATCGTTTGCGCTGGGAATGCCGTACGCCACCGAGGCGGGCGACACGGGCTCCATCGCCAAATGGATGCAGGCGATACTGGCGTGGGAATATCCGTCCCGCCGGTTCGAAATTATCAACGCGGCCACGCACGCACAGAACTCGTATCGGATTCGCATCGCGGTCGACGAGTTGGTGACCGCCGATCCCGATTTGGTGCTCGTGCTCATGGGCAACAATGAGGGCATGGTTCCCAAAACGCCGTTCAACGAGCCGTTGCACCGCTGGGTGGTCTATCGCGCGCTCAAAAAAACGCTGTTTGCGCCGCCGTCGCCGGAGGAACGTTCTTACTACACGCCGCAGGATCGGGACACGCGGAAAATCGCCACCGGTTTCCGTCGCAACGTGGAAAGAATGATTTCTTCCGCGCACCGCGCTCATGTACGGATCGGTTTCGGGACGCTGCCGATCAATCTGACTTACCGCGGCGATCAACCGCCGTTGAACAAAATGCCGATTCCGTACCCCAGTGACGACCCGTTTCTCCGCGAAGGAGATCGCCTGGTGAGAAACGGTCGGCCCGATGCGGCGATCAAGAGTTACGCCTTGAGTCCGCACCAGGCCTTTGCCGCGCGAAATATCGCGGCTTGTCTGTTCAACCTCCAGCGTTATCCGGAAGCGAAGTCGTTTTATGAAGTCTATACCGAACTGATGCCCCTGAACCGCATCCGTCCGTCGTTCAACCGTTATTTGCGCGCGGTGTGCGACTGGCGCAAACTGTTTCTCGTCGACTTGGAGCAAGAAGCGGAGCGCCTGTCCCCCACCGGGATCGCCGATCCGGTATTATTTCTCGACTACTGCCACCTGAACTGGTGCGGCTACTTTCTGATGGCCCGGGCCGTCGTGCGCGCGCTGAACCGCAGCGGCATTATTCCGCGCGGCGCCGGCGAACCGTTGAGCGAGCCGACGTTGCGGCAAGTCATTGAGCGAGCCGGTTGGAACGAAGAAAGTCTTCCTCCGCCTTTTCGTTTCCCGCTCCCCGTTTGTCTTGACGCCGCGGCGAAACCTTCGTAATCTGAAACACGGGTAATTTCTTATAGGCGATGCAACAGGTTTCTTCCACAATAGTCTGGTGAGGAAGTGCAACATGGCTCTGATGGGTGTCAACACAAAGAAAGTCGGGATGTGGGTCGAGCAGCGAGACGTCAAGAAGCTGTTGGGCGCGCTCGAGTCGGACGACATCGTCATTCGGCGAGCCACGGCCGAGGGGCTGGCCAAGATCGGCGGGGCGGAGGTCTTGGATTTCTGCCGGAAGAACGCCGTGAGTCCCAACAAGGAAACCCGTTGGCAGATCACGCAGATCCTCGGCCTGATCGGCACGCCGGAGGCATTGAAGATCATGGAAACGGTCGATGATCCGATCGATCAACTGATGGCCAACGTCAAGAAAAAGGGAAAGAAATAACGAACGTCGGCCGCTGCCGATGGGGAGGAACGACATGAACCGCATGTTAATGATCGACGACGACCCCATGATCGTGACGATGGTCAACGCCTACTTCACCGCCAAGGGGTTTCAAGTCACGACCGCGAAGAGCGGCGTGGAAGGTCTGAAGAAATTCGAGAGCGGCGCGCACGACGTGGTGGTCACCGACCTGATGATGGCCAACGGAAACGGCTACGAGGTGATTGACGGCGTCAAGTTGTCAGCCAAGGGCAAGAACACGCCGGTGATTCTGCTCACTGCCGACAAGGATGAACCGGACCTCCAGAATTTCCGCCACCAGCGCTCGCCGGACAAAACGATGACCAAGCCGTTCGATATGCCGGCGCTGGAGCGCATGGTGCGCGCGGTGCTCGAAGACTTCGCGGGCAAAACCAAGACGTGAAAAGCGACGACCGCCGGCAGGCCCGCTGGCGTCGCGCCGATCGCCGCGCCTGACCCACAAAAACATTTCACCTCGACGACGGTATCCGCGATGATTATGTACTTGATTGACCCCGGCGCAGGGACCGGTACTATTGGTTAATCGCCAACCAGGGGAACCACGATGAAGAAAACCCCGAAGTTCGAAACGCTGGCGTTGCACGCCGGCTATGAACCCGATCCGACCACCGGCGCGCGGGCGGTGCCGATCTATCAGACGACCAGCTATGTTTTCCGCAACGCGGAGCACGCCGCGAGTCTCTTCGACCTGCGCGAACCCGGTTACATCTACTCGCGGATCGGCAATCCGACCACCGACGCGTTCGAGAAACGGATCGCGGCGCTGGAGGACGGCGTCGGCGCGCTCGCCACGTCGTCGGGGCACGCCGCGGAAGTCCTGACGATTCTCGCGCTGATGAAAAGCGGCGACGAGTTTGTTTCGGCCTCGAGCCTGTACGGCGGCACCTACAATATGTTCCGCGTCACGCTGCCGCGCTGCGGGATTCAGGCGCGATTCGTCGATATCAACGATCTCGACCAGATTCGCGACGCGATCAACGACAAAACCAAAGCGATCTTTTTCGAGACGATCGGCAACCCCCGGCTGAACGTGCCGGATTTCGAGGCCGTCGGCGCGCTCGCCGCGGAGCACGGCATTCCGGTGATCGTCGACAACACGGTGACCACGCCCGCGCTGTTCCGGCCGTTTCACCACGGCGCGAATATCGTGGTGCACAGCGCGACGAAATTCATCGGCGGACACGGCACGACGATCGGCGGCGTGATTGTCGACGGCGGCAATTTCTGCTGGGACTGCGGCCGCTTTCCCGAATTCACCGAGCCGAATCCGGGTTACCACGGGCTTCGTTTGTGGGAAGCCTTCGGCAAACAGGCGTTCATCACCAAGGCCCGCGTCGAACTCATGCGCGATCTGGGGCCCACGCCGAGCCCATTCAGCAGCTTCTTGTTCATCCAGGGTCTTGAGACTCTGACCCTGCGGATGCAACGGCATTCCGAAAACGCGCTGGCGCTGGCGCGTTGGCTTTCGACGCACAAAAAAGTCGCCTGGGTGCGATATCCCGGTCTGGAAAGCGACCCGTCTTACGAATTGGCCGGCAAGTACTTCCCGAACGGGGCGGGCGCGCTGGTCGCCGTCGGAGTGAAAGGCGGGCTCGAAGCCGGGCGCAAGGTCATCGACAACGTGCGGCTCTGGTCGCTGCTGGCCAACATCGGCGACACGCGTTCGCTGATCATTCATCCGGCGTCGACAACCCATCGCCAGCTCTCCGATGAAGAGCGCACGGCCGGCGGCGTGACCAACGACCTGCTTCGCCTTTCGGTCGGCATCGAACATATCGACGACATCATGGACGATCTCGATCAGGCCTTGTCGCGTGTCTGATCATCTTCTAATCTGCGTTCGCGCATCGTCAGGTTCGCGGAAACAGCCATCGTGACGGCCGAACGCCGGCGAGGTTCGATGTCCCAGGGTCCGGCGCAGGTATTCGATCTTGCTTTGCCTCCGATTGAATTGGAGGGCGGGGCGGCCGTGCAGCACCACGTCGTGCGCGGCTGGTGGTGGGGACCGGCGGACGATCTGCCCGTCTTGCGCCGTCTGGCCATCACGCAGGATGACGCCGCGTATTGCAAAAATGCCTGGCAGGTGGCGTCGCGCCGCACCGGGGAGCTCAAAGAGCTTCGGCGCGTCTACGAAAAGCTGCCCGGTCGCCAGACGGGCGCGCTGGCCGAAACGACCCCGACGATTCTACTGGTGCACGCGCTGACCGGCGACATGCGCGCGGGCGGACCACGCGGCTGGTGGGAACGGGTCATCGGGCCGGGCAAAGCGCTCGACCCCGCGCGTTACCGCCTGCTGTGTTTCAACTTGCTGGGCTCTTGCTACGGCGCGAGCGGGCCGGCCGACGTCGGTTTTCCGCGCCGCACCGATGACCGGCGTTTTCCCGCGCCGCCGCCGGCGCCGAAAGGCGATCTCACGCTGCCGGAAGACGAGATGCCGGCCACGATCACCACGTGGGACCACGCGCGCAGCATTCTACTGGCCTTGGATGCGTTGGGCGTTCGGCGCGTCCATTTGGCCGTCGGCGGTTCGCTCGGCGCGATGATCGTGATGTGTCTCGCGGCGTTGGCGCCCCATCGGTTCGCGCGCATCGTGCCGATCGGCGCCGCGGAAAAAGCGACGTCGTGGATCATCGCGTGGAATCACGTGCAGCGGCAGGCGATTCTGCTGGACCCGCACTTTCCCGAAGAACCGCGCCGCGGGCTCGAACTGGCGCGGCAAATCGGGATGATCACCTATCGGGCGGAAGAAGGGCTCGAACTGAACCAAGGCCGGCGCATGGTCGGCGGCTCTGACGATGATCCGCCGTGGTCTTCCCGCGCGCATTACCGCGTGCACACGTACCTCGAACACCAGGGCCAGAAATTGGTCGGACGTTTCGACAGCCGGTCATATCTCGCGCTGCTCGGCGCGATGGATCACCACGACCTGGCCCGCAAGCCGATTTGGTCGGCGGAAAAACCGATCGCGAACGAAAGCGAAGGTTCGTGGGGCGAGCGGCAAATTCGGGCCAGCGCGTTGTGCGTCGGGATTCGCACCGACGAGCTTTTCTTTCCGGCGACGATTCGCGCCTTCGCCGATCGTCTGCGCCGCCAGGGCGTAACGTGCGAGTTCGAGATGCTCGATACGCCGCACGGGCACGACGGCTTTTTGATCGAAGCCGAAAAAATGGACGCCATTCTCGCGCGGGCGTTGCGTCTGCCCGAACCGCGATAGACTTCAACGGGGTGCGCCGTGAGTGAAAGAGACAAACGCTATCGGGTGATGAAATTCGGCGGCACGTCGATGGGTTCCGCCGGCAACGTACTGCAGGTGATGGACATCATCGAGCGTGAAGCGGCGCTCGGCCCGCTGGCGGTCGTGGTTTCGGCGATGGGCCACACGACCGACCACCTCATCGAGGCCATCGACCTGGCGGCCACCGGCGACATGGGGCGCGCCGAAGCGGTGGTGGACCGCATCGAGGAAGCGGCGATCACCAACGGCAATCGCGTGCTGACGCTCCTGGAAGGACGTTGCGTCGAATTGGCGTCGCGGCCCGATTTGATCGATCACATCCGCCAGGTTCTCGCGCCGCTGCGGCAGCTTCTGCGCGGCGTGAGCATCGTGCGCGAAAAGACGCCGCAGACGCGCGACCTCGTGCTCAGCTTCGGCGAGCGCATCAGCGCGTCGACCCTGACGCTGTTGTTGCAAGCGAAAAAAATCGCCGCGCTGTATGTCGACGCGCGCGAGTGGGTGTCGACCGACGACGCGTTCGGGCTGGCCAAGGTCAACGTCGAACCGACGCGCGCCAACATCGCCCGGCTGCGGCCGAGCTTCGAGCAGCGCGTCAGCGTGCACACCGGCTTTCTCGGCCGCACGGCGGACGGCCGCACGACCACGCTCGGGCGCAACGGCTCTGACTACACCGCGACGCTGCTTGCGCAAATGCTGGGCGCGCGCGAGGTGGTCATTTGGACCGACGTCTCGGGCATCATGACCGCCGATCCGAGCATCGTCGACGATGTATACACCGTGCCGCGGTTGAGCCACCAGGAAGCGCTCGAACTGGCGAACCTGGGCTGGCCGATGTTCCATCCGCGCACGATGATTCCGCTCATCGAGTCCGGCATTCCGCTGCGGATTCTCAACACCACCCGGCCCGAGGACGGCGGCACGCTGGTCGACGCCGAAGGCTCGCGCGATGAAAACCGGCCGACCTGCGTGACGAGCCTCGAGAACCTGGCGCTCATCGAGGTCGAGTACAAGCAAGTCGTCGAGGAAACGTCGGTCGGCGAACGCGTGTTGCGCGCGTTGGACGAGGCGAGCATCACCGTGTGGATCGCGGCCCAAACGCCGCGCGGTCGCGCCGTGGCGGTCGTAGTGCCGCGCGAACAAAGCCGGCTCGCGCAGCAAGTCATTCGCGAAGAACTCGAGTTGGAACTTTCCCGCAAGCTGGTCGGCGCGCTGAACGTGATCGAACCGGTCACGCTGGTCACGTTGGTCGCCGAAGCGATGGGCCGCACGGTCAACGTCACCGGCCGGTTCCTGCACGCGATCGGCCGGGTCGGCATCATGGTCCGCGCGTGCGCGCAAGGCGTCGGCGAGCGGTCGATTTCCTGCGTGATCGACGCGGCCGACACCAACGTCGCGCTGCGTACGGTGCACGCGGCGTTCAATCTGGCGCATCAGCAGGTCAGCGTTTTTCTCTTGGGCAAGGGCACCGTCGGCGGCAATCTCTTGCAGCAGATCACCGCCCAGCGGCAAGCCTGGGAGAAGGACCTCAACATTCAACTTCGCGTGGTCGGACTGGCCGACAGCAAGCGCGTGCTGTTCCAGCCGCACGGCATCGAGCTGGATCATTGGCGCGATGAAATCGGCGCGGCCGGCAAGGCCTATCGCGGTTTGGCGGATGTCGTTCCCTATCTCGATGAATTGCGGCGGCTGCCGGCGCCCGTGCTGGTGGATTGCACCGCCGAACACGGCATGGAGCAATTGTACGTCGAGGCATTCGCGCGCGGCATTCACGTCGTGGCGGCCAATAAAAAACCGCTTACCATACCGTGGGTCGAGCGCCAGAAGCTGATGGCGGCGGCGCTGAAGAACCATCGGTCGTACCTGTACGAAACCACCGTCGGCGCGAGCCTGCCGGTGATCAACACGCTGAAGGGATTGGTGCACACCGGCGACCACGTGATGCTGATCGAGGGCGCGTTCTCCGGCACGCTCGGCTATTTGTGCAACGAGGTGATGTCCGGCGTGCCGCTGTCACAGGCCGTGCGCACGGCGAAAGAACTGGGCTACACCGAGCCGCATCCGCGCGATGATTTGTCCGGCATGGACGTGGCGCGCAAGGCGCTGATCCTCGCGCGCGAGCTGGGCTACGACGTCGACATCGAAGACCTGGACGTGGAGCCGCTCGTGCCCGCGGAAGTGCTGGCCAAAGACAACCTGCAGGACTTCTTCGCGTCGCTGGCGACGTACGATCCGGTCGTGAGCGAGAAGGTGCGCCAGTTCAAAGCCGCGGGCCAGATGCTGCGGTATCTGGCGATCATCGATCCGGCGGCGCATCAGGCGGGGCAGAGTCTGGTGCGGGTGCGGCCGGTCGGCATCGAGATGGCGCATCCCGCATCGCGGCTGCGCGGCTCGGAGGCGTTCGTCGCTTTCACGACCGAGCGCTATCAGAACTATCCGTTGATTGTGCAGGGCGCCGGCGCCGGCGGCGCGGTCACCGCGGCCGGCGTGCTGGCGGATATTCTTTCACTCGCCCAGAACTTGCGCGCGGTGTAATCGCTACTGCCGCACCTGCCCACTGCCGAGCACCACGAACTTGCTGGTGGTCAATTCGCGCAAACCCATCGGACCGTACGCGTGCAGCTTCGTCGTGCTGATGCCGATTTCCGCGCCGAGGCCGAGCTCGCCGCCGTCGTTGAAGCGCGTCGATGCGTTGACCGCGACGCACGACGAATTTACTTGTTGGATGAAGCGCGAGGCGGTCGTGTAATTCTCGGTGATGATGGCCTCGGTGTGACTGGAGCCGTACTTCGCGATGTGCGCCATCGCTTCGTCCACGCCGTTGACGACGCGCACTGCGCAGATGAGGTCGAGGTACTCGGCGTACCAGTCGTCCTCAGTCGCTTCTTTCATGCTCGGTACGATTCGCCGCGAGACCGGGCAGCCTCGCAGTTCAACGCCGCGCTCCTGTAGTTCGCGCGCGATCTCCGGCAGATAACGCTCGGCCGTTGGCGCGTCGATCAGCATCGTTTCCATCGCGTTGCACACGCCCGGCCGCTGCACCTTGGCGTTGATGATGATCGGCGTCGCCTTCGCCAGGTCGGCGTCGCGGTCGACGTAGACGTGACACACGCCCTTGTAGTGCAGAATCACCGGCACACGCGCCTGCTCGTCGACGAAGCGGATCAGCTCCTCGCCGCCGCGCGGGATGACCAGGTCGACCAGGCCGCGCGCTTGCAGCAGCGTCAGCACCAGTTCGCGGTCGGTGTCGCGCACGACCTGCGCCGCGGCCGCGGGCAAGCCGGCTTGCGCGCAGGCGTCGGCGACCGCGTCGCCCAGCACGTTGTTGCTGTATGACGCCTCCGAGCCGCCGCGCAAAACCACCGCGTTGCCGCTTTTCAAACACAGCGCCGCGGCGTCGATCACGACGTTGGGTCGCGCTTCAAAAACGATGCCGATGACGCCCAGCGGAATGCGCATGCGTCCGACGCGCAGGCCGTTGGGGCGGATGGTCAGATCGAATACTTCGCCGACCGGATCGGGCAGCGCCGCGACGTGTTCGAGGTCTTTCGCCGCGCCTTCGATGCGCGCTTCATTCAACGTCAGGCGATCGATCAGCGCGGCGGAGCGGCCGGCGGCGCGGGCGCGCGCGACATCCTTCGCGTTCTCGGCCAGGATTTCGCTTTTCCGTTGACGCAGCGTCGCGGCCAAGGACGTCAAGGCCCGGTTCTTCTGCTCGGTCGACGCGTTGGCCAACGCCGCGGCCGCCTCATGCGCGGCGCGCAACATCGTCATCATGATTTCTTGGCGGGTCATGATTTTGGTCCGTGTGGAATCAGCACGAGATCATCGCGGTGTACGACTTCATCGCCGAAGGTGAAGCCGAGCACCGATTCGATTTCGCGCCCGTGTTTGCCGATGATGCGCGCCAGATCGCCGCTGGCATAGCGCGCCACGCCGCGGCCGATTTCCTTGGCCTCGTCGTCGAGCAAGACCACCGCGTCGCCGCGCGCGAAGTCGCCCGTCACGCGCGTGACGCCTTTGGGCAAAAGACTTTTTTTCTGTTTGCGCAGCGCGTCGGCCGCGCCGCGATCGACGTGAATCTCGCCCTGGACCGACGCCGCCTTGGCTAGCCAGCGGGCGCGGCCGTCGACGCGGGGTCCGGGCGGAATGAATGAACCGACCGGTTCGCCCGCCAGCAGCCGGTCGAGCAAATCGGCTTTGCTCGCCGCGATGATGCAGGCGATACCGCAATTCCGGCAGTATTGCGCCGCCAGGAGTTTCGAGCGCATGCCGCCGCTGCCGAATCGCGTCGCGCGCCGGCCGGCGAACTCCAGCAACTCTTCGATGGGCTGGGTCAGCGTTTCGATCACCATGGCCCGCGGATTGGTTTTCGGATCGGCGTCGTAAAGCCCTTCGACGTCGGTGAGCAGCAGGAGCAAATCGGCGTCAATGAGCGCGGCGACCAGCGCGGACAACTCGTCGTTATCGCCAAATTGAATTTCATCCACGGCGACGGAATCGTTTTCGTTGACCACCGGCACGACGCCCCATTCGAGCAGGCGCAGCATCGTCTCGCGGGCGTACAGATAGCGGCGGCGGTCGACCAACGCATCGCGCGTCAGCAGCACCTGGCCGGTGTGGATGCCCAGCGTCGAAAACAATTTCTGGTACAGCGCCATCAACTCGGTTTGCCCGGCCGAAGCGCACGCCTGTTTGTCCTGCACGTGCACCGGCCGTTTCGGCAAACCCAACTGTCGCGCGCCCAGCGCAATGGCCCCGGACGTGACCAGCACCACTTGGACGCCGCGGGCGTGCAGGCGGCCGATGGTGGTCACCAACTTGCCGAGGAACCCCAGACGCACCACGCCGTCCTCTTTGAGGATGGAACTGGTGCCCACTTTGAACACCACGCGGTGCAACTCGGATGGATCGAACCTTTTCTCCAAGACGATCAATTCCTTTCGCCGGCCGCAGCTAGATGATGCGTAAGTCGCGGCGGCCGGTCACCGGCGTCGGCGCGCCCGTCAGCGGACAAACGGCGCTTTGCGTTTTCGGAAACGCGATGACGTCGCGAATCGATTCGGCGCCGACCAGCAACGCGACGAAACGGTCCAGGCCGAAGGCGATGCCGCCGTGCGGCGGCGCGCCAAACTCGAGCGCGCGCAAAAAGAAGCCGAACTTCTTTTCGACCTCGACCTCGGGCAGGCCGAGCAACGCGAACATCCGCCGCTGCATTTCCGGGTCGTGAATGCGAATGCTGCCGCCGCCGACCTCCTGGCCGTTGCAAACCAGGTCGTAGCTCTTCGCCTTGCACGCCAACAGCGCGGCGCGGTCGTCTTGATTGAAGATCGCCGGATCGTCGGGCTGCGTAAACGGATGATGCACCGCCTTGTAGCGTTGATACGTCGCGTCGTATTCGAGCAGCGGGAAATCGAAAACCCAAGTGAAGCACAGCGGCCGATCCGGCGGGCGCAGGGCGAGCAGATCGGCGACGATCAAGCGGATTTCGCCGAGGTTGCGCAACACCTGCAGGCGGTCGGGCCCGGCCTGAAACAGCACCAGATCGCCTTCGCCGCCGCCGAGTTCGGCGACCATCGCCGCTTTTTCGGCGTCGCTGAAATACTTGGCGAGCTGCGAAACGAACTGGCCGCAGCGCAGATGGCCCCACGCCGGCGCGTTCGCGCCCGCGTCTTCGGCGCACTGACGAATTTCCTCGATCTGCTTTTTGGAAATCTCATTTTGTCCGGGAGCGGCGATCGCCATCACGGCGCCGCCTCCGTCGATCAGCGCGCGAAAAACCTGGAACTCGGTTTGACGAAGCGCGGCGGTCAAATCGACGATCTCCATGCCGAACGAGGTGTCCGGCGCGTCGACGCCGTAACGATTCATCGCCTGATCGTACGTCAGCCGCGGAAACGGCGTGGCGACGGGGACGCCGATCTTGCCGAGCGCCTGACCGAGCATCGCCTCGACCAGCGCACAAACGTCGTCGCGTTCGACGAAGCTCATTTCCATGTCGAGTTGCGTGAACTCGGGCTGGCGGTTGGCGCGCAAATCTTCGTCGCGGA
>PMZC01000029.1 GCA_003170555.1 Deltaproteobacteria bacterium | reverse complement strand
GAGCCGATGAAGAAAGTGGCCCGGATGGGCTGGCCGATGAACTGCGCGTGCTGATCTCGCAATTGGCGCCGCGCTGCCCACTTTACCCGCCGTCCCGGGCCAGTTTCAGATCAAGTCCCCAGCGCGTTTTCAGTATCATGTAAAAACTGGTGACAGTCCCGCTGGCGAGAGCTTGACCTCCAGTCTTCAGAACGATTTAATTTTGCAGTGGTAAGCGGGCCCGGATTCAATGTGTACAAGCCGGGTCTGCCGGAGAACAATTTTTCAACAACAATTTTGTCATGGAATTAATCGCTGAAACGAAATCCAAACGAGTGCATGAAGCCATCGAGCGGTGCGCTTATCTGATCTGGGAACAAGAGGGCCNNACGCGCTCGAAAATTGGACGCAAGCCGAAGCCGAGTTGCTCGCGGCGGGCCAACTCAAATCTGCGCCAGACGAAGTCCTGACCGAAGCCGTTGCGAATTCAAGTCAGTCGCCTCGACGCAGCCGATACGGTTTGGTGCTCACATAAAATCACGCCGCGTAAGGGGCTTCCGCTAGTGCAGCCGCAGCCCGATTGGCAAGGTGTCGCCCAACGCTCGCGATTCATCAGCCGCTTCGAGGGCAACCACTTCACTGAGCATCCGCAACCAAGTTTCCGGTGCGCCAGCGGACTTAAGCGCAGCAACCGCTCGCGCGCGAATCTCGTCGTCCAGATCGCGGGTTCGGTCGCCGGTCAGGCGCGCCAACTGCGCGGCGGCGAACGCCGTGCCGTCAATGCGCCGCAGCCCCGCGTCCAGCAGCAGTGAGAGCCACGTCGCCGCTTGCTGCGCGTCCACAGTCTTGTGACTGCTCCCGTAGAGCGGTACGCGCGCACCCAGCCGGCCCAACGCCCAAGCCCACGGCCCGGCCGCAGTCTGAGGGTTTTTCAGCCGTTGCGTGATCCAGTTGCCGAGAACGACTTTTTCTGCCGGATTAAGATGTTCCAGCGACGCCGCGCCGCGCACCATTTCGTCAAGACCTTCCGGCTGGACGCCTTTTGGCTTTGCGCCGTCCTTCGGTGGTTCGGGTGGAATGCGGCGACCCAAATGCGGCTTGAGGTAGTTCCACAACTCTTGTTGCTGGACCTCGGCTAGCCCGCCGGCGAGGCGACGCCACATCACCCAGAACTCGCTCCAGATCGGTTGCTCGGCGTGAAATCTGACACTGTCGCTAAACAGGAGAAACGTCTGCTCGCAGCGCCACTCGTCCAGCGGATAACCGAATCCGGGACGCAAGCTGTAGCCGGCGAGTTGGAAAAACACCCGCTCGTGATCGGCTGACCGGCGGCGGCGGCTCGCGCCCGCGTAAAGGTCGCTCCACAATTCACGCAACAACGGCAGCCGCCACTCCTCGCGCGGTCCGATGGTATTTTCCAAAGTGCGGCTGAGCTGCTTCACTTCCTTCGAACCGACGGGCAGCGGCTTATTGCCGAACACGCGTTCGACGACCGCGCGCACTTCGTCAAACCGTGCCGGCATGGATTCGGTCACAGTTGCTGCGGTGTGCGCAGTCGTGCCGCGCAGCTCGAACTCCAGCCGCCAGCGCTCGTCGTCGGTGTTTGATACGCACCACAACTCCAGCGTGCCCAGTTCCGTCAGCGTGGCGCGCAGGTGGACTGGCACTATCGTAGTCTTGGCGCTCGCGCCTTTGAACAGCGTGTGAATCGGCGGCAGCGCGCGAAATCCATCGCCGATTTCCACGACGTCGCCCGGCCGGTCAATCCGGTCCGACGTGGTCGAGAACAAGGGGAATTGCACGGGCCGGCCGAGCGTCAACTCGAACGGACGGTTCTTGAGATCCACCGGCTGAGCTTCTTCGTGGCCGCGGGGGATCAGGCAGATGGCGCGGGGCGTGGAAGTCTCCTGTTCGGCTGCCAGCCCGACATACAGTGCGTGCGCCGACCCGCCGCTGATGCGGCGTCCCAGGCCGCGCCGGGCCAGACCATAGCAGGCCGCGCCGCGAGCAACGGCAAATTCAAGTGCCTTGTGCCGCAACAAGCGAATATGCGGCGCATCCGGCCACCAGGAAGAAACCACTTCTATCAGTCGTTGGGAAATCTTTGGCGAGTTGAAGACCCCGCCGTTGAACAGAATCGCATCCGGTCGCGGCAACGCGTTCTCGCTCGGGTCATCATTGAGCGAGGTGAAACAAGCTGCGGCGTGGTGGCGCAGAAACGCTGCGAGATGGCGCGTGATGGCGGGGTCTTGCGCGTAAGGCAGTCCCAATTCCTGCAACGCAGTTCGTGCGGCGCGGCGCGGTGTTTCGTCGCGAGCGCAGGCGGGGAAGAAACCTTCGAGAATCAATCGCTCGGCCTCGTCGCGCTGGATTTCGGTCGAGAGCGTGCCGCTCAACAGCCGGCTGCCTTCGGCAACCACAGCGATGCGGTGCCGTTCAGGAGCGTTGTCGCCGAGCAGCGATTCCTTCGCCGCGCGCGTGGCCTGCACGAGTTGTGTCCATTGCGTGGCGCTTAGTTTCCGGGCACCGGCCAACAGCCGTTCCTCGACGTGCCGCGCGAGCGCGGCGTCCATATTGTCGCCGCCGAGCATCAGATGATCGCCGACCGCGACGCGCCGCAATACCGGGCCGTCAGACGCAACGCCCGTCTGAATAAGCGTGAAATCCGTCGTGCCGCCGCCCACGTCCACCACCAGCACAAGCCGCACGTCTTTCAGCACGTCAGCGAGATCATGGCGATGATGTGCTGTGAAGTCATAGAAGGCGGCCTGCGGCTCTTCGACGAGCGTAAATTTTTGCAGCCCGGCCTGGCGCGCGGCGCTCACCGTCAACGCCCGCGCGACTTCGTCGAACGACGCGGGCACGGTGATTACCACTTCCTGCTGAGCCAACGGTGCGTCGGGATGCGCGGCATTCCACGCAGCCGCCATGTGTGAAAGCAACAGCGCTGAAGCCTCCACCGGCGAAACCTTGGCGACCTCGCCCGGCGCGCCCCACGGCAGAATCGGCGCGGAGCGATCCACGCCCGCGTGACACAGCCAGCTTTTCGCTGACGCTACCAACCGTCCCGGAACTCGCGCTCCCTGCCAGCGCGCGAACGCCCCCACGATCAGGTTGGACGACTCGCCCCACGGCAACTGGCTCGAGCCGGGCGGCAATTCGTGGTCGCCAGAAACGTAGAGACACGACGGCAGCAACGGCAAAGCCGCGACCTCGCCTGGCCGTTGCAACTGCGGAATGGGAAAGTCAATGACTGGTGAGTCCACACCTTGCGCCGGGTTCACGAAAGCGACGGCGCAATTCGTAGTGCCAAGGTCAATGCCGACGATGTAGGAAGGTGAAGGCATTGGGCAAATGGAGTGGTGGAGTGATTGGCAGGCAATAGAGTCGGCACTACTCCATTACTCTGCCTTCGCGCTACTCCTTCATCCGCACATTCAATTCGAGTTTCCACTTGCCCGGGCCGCCCTTCTCGAGACAGCGCAGTTCGAGTGTTCCGATTTCCGTGACGACGGCTTGCAAATTGACGGGCACCAGTTTGCCTTCGTTACCTGCTTTGGCTGGCAGCGTGGTTTCGATGGGGGCGACTTCTTCGAGTTCGTCGTTGCCGACGACGTCCTCGAGCATCGTGCCGACGCGGTCGTCGCGGCGGAGGGAACTGGCGAAGAAACGGAAGCGGGTGTGCTCGCCGACGACGAGACCAAACTCTTGCGGCGGCACGTCGGCGTGCGTGCCTTCCTCCATGCCGAACGGCGCGACGCACAAGGCTTTGACTGGCGGTTCCATACCGGGCACGGCGGGCATCGCCGTCTCGACGCCGACATAGTAGGCGCGTGCGGTGCCGCCACGAATCCGCAGGCCGTGGCCATGGCGCACCCAACCGTAGTAGGCCGCGCCGCGCGCGACGGCGAGGTCAAGTTCGGCGCCTTCCAATTCCTTGGCGGGTTGACCGCCGTCAGCCGCGAGCCAGTCGTTGAGGACTTCGCTCACTCGATCTTTGAGGGGGGTGGCCTTGAACGCGCCGCCGTTGAACAGCACGGCGGTCGGATGCACGAACGTCTTGCCTTCCACCTTCACCGGGGCGTCGCGAGCGGTCGCCATCGCGCGGGCCTGGCGCGTCAGGAACGCGGCGAGGTGGCGCGTAACGCCGGCGTCTTGTGCGTAGGGCAGCGCCATTTGCGCGAGGCCGGTGCGACGCGCGATTTGCGGCAGGTCGGTGACGGCTGACTTCGGAAAAAATCCATCGGTCAGCACGCGGGTCAGTTCATCGCGACTCAACTCGGCCTTAATCGTGCCGCCAACCAGCGATGAACTCCGACCTGGGACGACGAGCGGAGATTTCTTGAGCTTTGCATCTGCGAACATGTTCTCCTTGGCCTGGCGGCAGGCGAAGGTCAGGGCGCTGAATTGCCATGGGTCGAGTTTCTTGCCTTCGGCGGCGAGCCGTTGATTGACCGTATGAGCGAGAGCGAGATCCATGTTGTCGCCACCGAGCAGGATGTGGTCGCCGACGGCAACACGAGTGAGCGCCACGTCGCCGTCTTTGGAGGTCACAGCAATGAGCGAAAAGTCGGTGGTGCCGCCGCCGACGTCCACGACCAGCACCACGTCACCGGGCTTGACTTGTTTGCGGAAGCCTTCGCCCATCTGCTCAATCCACGCGTAGAACGCCGCCTGCGGTTCTTCGATCAGCGTGATGTTTGGCAAGCCGGCCTGTTGCGCGGCTTTCAGCGTGAGGTCGCGCGCGGCGGCATCGAACGACGCTGGCACGGTTAGAACTACATCTTGTTTAGCGAGGGCATCTTCTTTGAACTGGTGATCCCAGGCTTCGCGCAAGTGGGCTAGGTAACGCGCCGCCGCATCGAGTGGCGAGACGCGCCGGACGTCTTCGGGCGCCTGCCACGGAAGGATCGCGCTCAAGCGATCCACACCGGCGTGACAGAGCCAGCTTTTCGCGGATGCAACAAGCCGCATGGGGACTTTGCTGCCGTGCGACCGTGCGAATTCGCCGACGACTCCGTCCTTCCGTTTTTTGTCCCACGGCAACGCGAGACTGCCGGCGGGAAATTCCTGATCGTTGGGCAGGTAAAGGAACGAAGGCAGCAAGAGCTTTTCTTCGACGGTGCCGACAGACGTAATCTGCGGGATGGCGAGCATGGTCTGCGCGCTGCCGCGTGCTTCGGCTTCAGCGAGTTTGAAATAAGACACCGCGCTGTTCGTGGTGCCGAGGTCAATACCGATGGAGTAAGTGGACATGAAAAATTGTTGAATCGTTGATTGTAAAATGAAATGCGTGGTGCGTGATGCCTGAAAAATAGATCGTGATGCGGATTACAGTTCGACTTCGGCCGCCGCGAGCACGCGCGGATCTAGCGTCTCCGAAACGGTCGGCATGCGCACCGCCGTGGCCACCCAGCCGTGATGTTTGAGCGTGCCGCGAAACGGCGGTTGGCCGGCGATATTGCCGGTCAGCCGGATGCGTTGCGCGTCGAAGTCTGCGGGCACCTTGATCGTTGCGCCCTCGGCGTCCTTGAGCGCCGGTTCAATGGCGAAGTATTCGGAAAACACTTTGCGGCAGCCCGCATGGACGACCCGCGCGGCCGCGCCGATCTCGGCGTCCGAAAATGCCGCCATGTCCTCCTTGAGAAAATCAATGAGCCGGCCTTCGCGCTGGAGCAGGGACAGCACGGCCAGACCGGAGGCATGAACGCGTTCCGGCGGCAACTCGACGGGCTTTGGTCTGGCCTGAGGTTGTGAGGGGCGCAGTAGTTCGGTGACTTGGCGGCAAAAGTCAGGACTGGCGAGGGCGCGGGTGAAGCACGACAGCGCCGTGCGCAGCCGCGCCAAGAACGATGTTTCTGATTGGATCGGTTTCTCCATAAAAATATGCTTAAGAATGCCTTTTTGGAGAGAAAGGTCAAACGTGAAATCCCGCCGGGCTCGCTGGTGGGGGGTTGGTCAAAGTAGTAACCATTAGGCAGCTTGATCGGCTTGCTCCGCCCGGTCGGCGATGCGCAGCCGTAGATACGGTGATCGCCGCAAAGCCCTGTGCGAAGACATCGCTGTCCTCACCGGCGGCAAATTCATCAGCGAAGACCTCGGCCTCAAGCTGGAGAACCTAACTTTGGAAGAACTCGGCCGCGTCAAGAACGTCACGGTGGACAAGAAAAACACCACCCTCGTCGAAGGCCACGGCAGGAGCTCCGAAATCCAAGGCCGCG
>PMZC01000195.1 GCA_003170555.1 Deltaproteobacteria bacterium | reverse complement strand
GGACCAGTTGCAGGTCCGCGTCGGCCAAGGCGAACTGGAATACGGCCGCCTGGTAAACCAACTCCACAAAGTTCGCTACGATCGGGCCCTGTGTGTCGACATCGCCCCCCTGCCCGACGTCGATCATCTCGCCGTTTCCCCACCACCCGCCTTCGCCGAAGTATACCCTGGGATACGATGCGGCGACGCCGATGGTGGAGAAAACCACGGCGGCCAAAGCGAGAATCACCCATGTTGGAATAGTTCGTTTTTCCGGCCGGGGGAAACGATAGACGAGGTTTTCCACGCCAAGAAAGACGATCGGCATCAAGCTGGCGAAAAAACGTCCATGCATCCAGTCGCCGCCGAAATACAGAATATAGATACTGGTCAGCGCGAAGGAGACGCCCGCGAACCATTTGAGGGGTTTGGCGCTTTTGATTCCGCCGGGCAGCGCCAGCCAGAGGAAAAAAAGCACCGCGATCACCCAGAAGTTCGTCGCCAGGAAAAAGAGGGCGGTGTACACCAACCCGTGCAGCAAGTGCGGGTACTCCGGCTCGCGCGAGAAAAAGGTGTTGGGAATGATCGAACCGTAGTAGTGGTATTTCCACACGAGGTAGGCCAGCAGCACCGGCAGCGAAGCAAAAAAGTAACCCCGGCGCCGGCGACCTTCCGGCTTCGTCGTCCACCCGAACAGCACGAGGGGCAGGGCGGCGGCCAGGAAGATCGCCTGGTCGGGCCGGGTCATGATCGCCAGGAAGAACATCAAGCCGGACCAGAACCATCCGCTGCGGTTCGCGGCGGTGAGGAGGAACAGCAGGCCCAGGTTGACCAGCAGGCTCGCGGCCATCGTTTCCAGGCCGGTGGTCGCGTAGGCGGTGAAAACCCGGCTGGTCGCCAGCAAGATCACGGCGATCGGCACATACGCCGTCGCCGGCCCGCGTGGGTGAAGCGCGCGTCCGATCCGGTAAACCACGAGCAAATTGGCCGCGAAGCAAATCAGGCCGAGAATGACCGCCTGCCAGGGGATATCCAGCGGAAAAAGCCGCGAACCCGCCGCGAGGATAATCGTCCAGAGAAAGTTCGTGTAACCTTCGACCCGTTCGCCGATGTTGAAGACCAGGCCGTGCCCTTCGACGAGGTTGCGCGCATAGCGAAAAGAGATGAAGGCGTCGTCGACGAGCGAGGTCTGGCGCAGGGCCAATACGAAGCCGACCGCCAAAGAGGCGAGCAAAATGGGCGGGTGAATCAGGGCGGCGTGTCGGTTGAAAAAAGCCTTGGCCTTGCGGTAGACCACACCGACGGCGATCGTGAGACCCGCCAAACCCAAAACCGGCGGCGCTTGCGAAACGAGCAACGCGACGTATCGCCGACCAAGGTCCAACAGCGCCAGCTTCGTTTCAGCTAATTGCAGAGGTGAGTAATCCAACACGATGGGGTCAGCTTAACTTCATCGCGCTGCCGAGAAAAGCCCGCGAACATTGTGACGGTCTGTTGTCAGCGCCTCATTGGCGCATCGATCTTTGTTTGTTGTCGCGGCGCCGCGGGATTTACGCGGACCGTAAACAAAATCGGAAGAGAGCCTGCCGGCGATCAACCAACACGGTCCGCGTCGTAGCGGCGATCACGGTCGACGCATCACAGATCGGTGCGAATCTGGAACGGATACGCCTTGCATTCTTCCCGCTTCGCGTAATCCGCCGAGGTGAAATCCCAGTCCACGAAAATGCGCGATTGCAGAATTTCGCACTGCGCCGCAGGGCTCCGCGCCGGGATGGATGCCGAATTCTCTTCTTGACTCGCGCGGCGATCCGCGATTAGCTATGCGGACTTTTTGGGCCGTCGGCGCACCGACAATTCCGCGAGATCAGAAGGAAGATGAGTCTTTTTTCCGACAAGCGCGCGAAGACTTTGTTCGACCTGGTCGGCCTATTCGGGTTCGGCCTGAGCCTCGGCGTTTACGCCTGGGTGGAGCTCGGCGAGGCGTTCTCGGTGCTGCACCTGCTCGATCTGTGTACGTTCAGCCTCGCGTTTGCGCTGGTCTTGCTCACGTTGCCGCGCCGTCGGTGGTTCAAGATTCCGCTCGCCGGCCTGCTTGGCGTCGTGTTGATCCTCATCCATGTCGGGTTCCTGCTTTATTTTCGGTTCTACCAAAGCTGGCCGTACCTCGACATTATCGCCGACTACAAGGACGCGGAGGGCCTGGGGAGCAGCCTGCTAAAGCTCACGACGTGGGCCGATCTCATCTTCGGCCTCGCCATTCCGTCGCTTTTCCTGGCCTGGGCGATCCGCCGAACCAGCGCGATTCCGCGGCGGCCGGCGCTGCCGATGATCGCGGTTGCGTTTCTCGCCGCGGAAGTCGTCTTCGAGATCTTCTCCGCCTATCCGTATCGCCGGGCCGAGAACGAGCCGATGATGTATCTCTTGCGCGATCACGCCATGGCCTACGTCGGCGATTGGCTGCCGGTGCGCAAGGCGTCGATCGCGCGGGTCGATCGGCAGATCGAACGCTATTTTCCGCTCGACGCCGATCTGTATCGCTACGACCGCAAGCCGAACGCGCGCTTGCGCAAGATCCCGGCGCCGGATCGTCCGCCGCGCGAGATGCTGCGGCCCAATATCATCCTCATCGTGCTCGAATCGATGCGAGCGTACGAGTTCGGCCTGTACGGCGCGGCGCCGTCGTTCACGCCCCGGCTCGATCAACTCGGCGAGCGTTCCCTCGTCTTCGAGCCGTTTTATGGCAATACCTACCAGACCGGGCGCGCGGAGTGCGCCGCCAATTGCTCGGTCTACGAAAGCCTGCGCAGCCGCAGTATCTTCGTGCGCTTCCCCAAGCTCAAGGTGAATTGCCTGCCGGACATTTTGCGCGCGCGGGGATATCACACGCTGTGGATTAATTCCTATTTTGCCGGGTTCTCCAATGCCCGCGGATTTCTCGGCGCGCACGGCATCGAGGAATTTCGTGATTGGGCCGATATCAGGAAGAACGGGCGCTACCGTCGCATCGGCTGGGGGCCCTCCGATGACGACTTGTATCGCATGGCGACCGGCGTCCTGGCGCACTCGCGCCAACCGTTCTACGCCGAGGTGCTGTCGCTTTCGAACCATTTCCCCTATACGCAG
>PMZC01000192.1:5408-6583 GCA_003170555.1 Deltaproteobacteria bacterium | reverse complement strand
TCGTTGTAGTCGGTGTGTTCGCCGATCAGATTGACGCGGCCCGGCGCGAACGCGAGGGCCTGCTGGTTGTGCGCAAAGCGGCGGACGAATGCGGCGGCGAACTCACCGGTGGGCAATCAATCCTCCAGCGGCGGCAGATGCTCGCGCAGCTCGGCGGCTTTTTCTTCCGGATAGCTGTCGTTGATGAACAGCCCGGCGCCGGTTTCGCAGCCCGCGCGATATTTCATTTTGGTCGGGCTGCGGCGGATCGGGTACAGCTCGACGTGCAAATGCGCACCCTTGCCCAGCGGCCCGCGCGGCGGCGCCTGATGAAAGCACAGGATGTACGGGTACGTCTTGCCGTAGTAGCTGAGGTACGCGCCCAGCACACGTTTGATGGCGCGCATCATCGGGCGCAGTTCGGCGTCGTCTAATTGGCCGAGATGTTGTACGCAACGATTGGGGTACAGATGCGCCTCGAACGGCCAGCGCGCGTAGTAGGGCACGATCGCCGTCCAGGCGCCGTCGTCGAAAAGCACGCGGCGGCCGTCGGCGCGGTCGGCGGCGAGCAGGTCGCAGTGCAGGCAAGAGCCGTGCTTCGCGCGATAGGCGTCCGCGCGTTTCATTTCGCGCGCGGGAATCGGCGGCACGAGCGGAAAGCCGTAGATTTGCCCGTGCGGGTGCGGCATCGTCACGCCGATTTCCTCGCCGTGGTTTTCAAAAATGAAGACGTACTTCACGCGCTTGTTTTTGAACAGTTCCAGATATCGCTGCCGCCACAGCCGGCCGATCTTGTGCAAATGATCGAGCTCGAGATTCACGAAATCGCGATGGTGGTCGGGGTGATAGAGCACCACGTCGCACACGCCCCACGATTTGCGCGTGCGCCATTCCTTGGTCGCCGACAAACCCGGTTCCGGCGGCGGCGTCGCGAAGCTGGGAAAGTCATTGGGGAAAATGTGGACGTCGTAATGCTCCGGCACCCGGCCGGACCCCGGGCAGAACGGACACCAATCGCGCGGCATTTGCGGCCGGTCCATGCGGTGCGTCGCGGTGACCAGCCATTCGCCGCGAATCGGATCCCAACGCATTTCGCTCATCGTCGCCTCGCTCCCAAAAACCGGCCGTAGTCTAGACCATGTGTATTAACGGAAAAAGCCGCGCCGCGATCGTAGGGGCGGGTCTTTGACCCGCCC
>PMZC01000192.1:0-5384 GCA_003170555.1 Deltaproteobacteria bacterium | reverse complement strand
CGGAGGGGGTTGGGGGAGGTCCAATTCAGCGCCTGCGCCGCATGCCCGGAACTCGGAACCCGCCACCCGTCCCCTCACCGCCGCGCATACGCGCGCAGAAACGTCGTCGAGCAATCCGGGTCGAGGCGGTAGTGCGTGTCGATCAGGTTTTGCAATTCCTTGAACGGCGGCGCGGCGTGCTCGTTGTACATGTCGTACAACTGCGGGCGAATATTGGGCGTGATGGTGACGATGTAAGCCGGCGGGCGGCGCGCGAAGTCGGCGAACAGCTCGGCCCGCGCGGCGCGCACGCGGTCGTTCACGCGGCTGTGCCAGCGGCCGGACCACGGCGGCAGCTCGACCGCCACATCGAAGTACATGAAGTGGCGCGTCGGCGCGCGACGGTCGGCGTACCAGTAGACGCCCGGTACATAATCCCACACGTAGATCGGGTCGTCCGGCCGGGTGCGCGCCGCGATGCATTCGCCGACGGGCAGCAGCTCGTGATGGCTCCAACTCGAATAGCGCGGCAGGCTGGAGTGGAACCAGTAGTTGTCACAGCCGACGTAGAAATTCGTGCGGCCCAGGTGCACACGGTCGTTCAGCGCCTGCGTGGCGATGCGCGACTCCAGTCGCAGGTCGCGCCCCGCGCCGTAGAGCAGCCCGGCGACGAGCAGCACGCCGAGCACGGCCGGCAATTTCGAATGAAACGCCAGGCGCGTCGTCGAGACCCCCGCGGCGAGCGCGAGCGGCGGAATCAGCATTATGAAGTAGTGCGGAAAAAATTTCGCGCCCGCTTCGACGGCGATCAGCGCGCCGACGAGGTACACGAAAATGAACTGCCGGCCGAGAAAGATGCGCGGGTCTTCGGGCTGCTCGCGGCGCAACTGCCGCACGCCGAGCAGCCCGAGCAGCGCGGCGAAGAGCAGCAGAAACTTGAACTGCCACAGAAAGTTGCCGCCGAACATGGCCAGCATGTCCCAAGTGAACAGAATGTTTTCCGACGCCGCGTATTTCATGTTCGAAAGCGGATCGAGCCGGTGGAGCATCGCGCCGAGGTCGCCAAGCGCGGCGAAGTAGATCGCGATCGGCACGAGCGGCAGCACGAAGCCGACGGCCCACGCGCCCAGATCGCGCAGCAGCGTCGGCGCCGGGACTTTCGTCATGCGATGCCCCTCGCCGCGCAGCCACCACAGCGGCAGCGCGACCACGGGGAAGATGAGCACCGTCTGCTTGAACAGCGCCGCCAGCGCCGCGCAGGCGCCCGCCGCCACCAGCGCGCCGCGCCGCCCGTCGCGCAGAAAACGCCAGAGGGAGACGTACATCAGCGCGAGCGGCAGCAGCGTCCAGCTTTCGAAATTCGGACACGGCCCGTTCGCCGCCGCGCCGGCCGAGTAGAACGCGTACACGTACGCCGCGGCCAGCCCCGCGCCGCGTCCGGCCATCGCGCGGCCGAGCCAGAAGAGGCTGAGCATCACGCCGATGTGCAGCGCGATCGCCGCCGCGAACACCGGCGTCATCGTGCGCCCGAAGAGTTTGAACAGCAGCGCGTAAAGCAGATAGCTCGCCGGCGGTTTGGTTTCGACCGTACGCGAGTAGAGCGGCTGGCCGTGCAGCAGTTGTTGCGCGCTGTAGGCCACGCCCGCGACGTCCGGATCGCAAAAAATGTTGTCCGTCGCCGGCTGGCGCAGGAACGCCGTCAGCGCGGCGAGGAACACGAGCGCGACGGCGGTGAACACGGCGTTTTTCATGTCGCGACATGAGTATCACGGCGGCGCCGTGGGCGGCAACGCGGCTTTTCCGTGCGGCGGCCCCATGCTACGATGACCGCCCAATCAGCCGAACAGAAAAACGGGAGGCGATGATGGAGCTCGAAGGATTGCTGACGCGCGATTCGCTCGCGTTGGTGGTGGTCGATATTCAGGAAAAATTGTTTCCGCGCACCCAGAATCCGGACGCGGTGCTCGAGCGCTGCCTCAAGGTGATCGAGTTCTGCAAAATTTTGAAAATCCCCATCGTGGTCACCGAGCAGTATCCGAAGGGTCTGGGGACGACCATGCCCGCGGTGCGCGAGGCGCTGGGTCCGCTCTACAAGCCGATCAGCAAGACGGCCTTTTCGTGCTTCGGCGAAACGCGCTTCGTCGACGCGCTGGAAGAACTCGACGTCGACACGCTCGTGCTGATCGGCATCGAGACGCACGTGTGCGTGGCGCAGACCGCGCTGGTGGGCCTGTCGTACGAATACGAGATCGCCGTGCTCGCCGACTGCGTGTCGAGCCGCGCGGCGCGCGATTATGACATCGGCCTGCAGCGCATCCGCGACGAGGGCGGCGTGGTGGCGTCGAGCGAGATGTTCTTCTACGAAATGCTCGTCGAGGCCAAAACCGAAGAACACAAGGCCGTGTTCGAACTGTTGAAATGAGGAGGCGCGCGTTGCAGAGGATCGCGGTCTTGCTGCTGTGCGGCGCCGCGCTCGCGCTGGGGCTGCTCGCCTGCCACGGCAAGCACGGGGAGTCGGCCGCGTCGGCGCCGGCGCTGCCGGATATCGACCAGATGTCGCGCGACAAACTGCTGACGTACCTGCACACGCAAATGGAAATGGATCAGCCGAAGCGCCAGCCGAACGAAGAGTTCCGCGAGAAGAACCGGCGGTCCTTCTTCGGCTGCCTCGACCATTTCAAAAATGACGACTGCCGCTTCATGCGCTGCAGCCCCTACGCGTTTTTCGCCGCCGACGATTTCTACCACGCCGGGCAGTGGGAAGAGGCGTTCAAGTACTACACCGGCGCGTACGATCTGATCAAAGAAGAGGTGGCCGGCACGATTCAAAGTCAGAACAAGTGGAAGGTCGAGCACGACGCGCTGGTCAAAGCCGGGCAGGCGAAGGAGCAGGACCATCGCCACTACCTGTTCCGCGTCTGCACGACTTCGCAGCGGCTGTACCGCAACCACGCCGAGATCGCGCGCATTCTGTTCCGCTACGCGCTGGTCTTCGACCGCGAGGGCAAGGCGGAGGAAGCCGGTAACGCGCGCCTGCAGGCCGAGGAGTTTCTCAAGGCGGCCGCCGACGCCTACGCGCAGTACTTCACCGCGCGCAAGCAATTGACGCCGCTGCTCAATCCGCGCGACCCGCAACAGCTTTCGTTTTATATCGCCACGATCAAAGACGCCGACCAATTGCTGCCCGTGCCGCGCTTGTGAGGGCGCATGACCGACCGCGCCGAACCATCGCCGGCTGCTTTTTCCGTCATCGTTGAATTGCGGCGGCGGCTGCTGCGTTCGATCGCCGCCGTGACCGTCGCCTCGACGATCGGCTGGATCTTTTCGCGCGACCTGCTGCGCATTCTGCAAGTGCCGTTTATCGACGTGATGGGGCCGCAGGGCAAGCTGTACTACCTCGCGCCGTCCGAGGCGTTCATGGCGCTGATGTGGATCGGCGTGGTCGCCGGGCTGCTGCTGGCCGCGCCGTACCTGGCGCTGCAACTGTGGTGGGTCTTCGCGCCGATGTTCCGCCGCCAGAAGCCGGGGCGCTTTCTGTTCTTCGCCATGCTGACCGCCGTGACCTTCGTGCTCGGCGCGTTGTTCGGCTACTTCGGCGTGATGCCCGCCGTCCTCAAATTTCTCGTGCGGGGCTTCGAGCAAAAGTGGCAGATGGAGGCCTTCTTGCGCGTACGCGCGTTCATGAACTTTTCGCTCAAGCTGCTGTTCGCCTTCGGCCTCGCCTTCGAGCTGCCGGTGCTGATGTTCATCCTCGGCCGCCTGGGCGTCGTCGGCGCGCGCGTGCTCTGGCGCGGCTTCCGTTACGCGGTGCTGCTGATCTTCATCGCCGCCGCGGTCTTCACCCCGCCCGATGTCGTCTCGCAGTTTCTCCTCGCGGCGCCGCTGATTCTGCTCTACCTGATCGGCGTCGCCGCCGTGGCGCTCACCGGCAGACGCCGGGCCAAAAGCGAGGCCGCAGCCACCTCGTCTGATTGACAGGCCCGGCCGGCAGTTCAATAATCAAATATTCAAACTCGCCGGGGTCGCACCATGAAAACTTGGATCAAAACGCCATCGATTATTTTGTTTGTACTGCTCGTCGGCCTGCTCATCGCCGCGCCGCGGATCACGCGCGCGCTCGATGAACACTCGTCGCGTCCGCCGGCGGCGCCGCCGCTGACCAACTCGATCGGCACCGCGATGGTGCGCGTTCCCGCCGGGCGCTTCCTGATGGGCTCGCCGAGCAGCGAGCCGGGACGCGACGACAACGAGACGCAGTTCGCGGTGACGATCAGCCGCGACTTCCTGCTGGGAGCGACGGAGCTCACGCAGGGTCAATGGAAGCGGATCATGGGGAACAACCCCAGCCACTTCAACGCCTGCGGCGCCGACTGCCCGGTCGATTCGGTGACCTGGAACCAGGCGGCGGACTTCTGCAACCGGCTCTCGGCCGCCGAGAACCTGACGCCGTGCTTTCGCGAAGGCCCTTGCCGCGGGGGGATCGGCGCCGAAGTCCAAATGCGGGGCGGACTGACCATCGTGGTGCGAGTCATGCCCAATTCGCCTGCCGAGCGAGCGGGCATCCGGAGCGGGGAAGTGATCACGGCCGTCAACGGCTTCGGGGTGCAAGGAAGAGATCTCGGGTTTGTCGTGTCGCTGCTGAGCGGCGAAACCGGCAGCAAAGTCACGGTTTCGGTGATCAGTTCCAGTTCGGACGAGGCCCGAACGTTGGTCCTGGTCCGCGAATGCGTCGAGCGCGTCTTCTTGCCCGTGGCCCAATGCACCGGCTATCGTTTTCCCACGGAAGCCGAGTGGGAGTATGCGGCGCGAGCGGGCGGCGCGACCGCGTTCGCCGACGGACCGATCGCATCGGCGAACGCCGAATGTGAAGCCGACGCCCATCTCGACCCGATGGCCTGGTACTGCAATAACTCGGACGATCAAACGCATCCGGTGGCGAAAAAACAGCCCAACGCCTGGGGCCTGTANNTACGACATGCACGGCAACGTTTGGGAACTGACCGGGGATTTGTTCGGCGCTTACCCCACGGGTTCAGTGGTTGATCCGCATGGCGCCAATGAAGGAACGATTCGGGTGTATCGCGGCGGCGGTTATGACAGCGGCGCCGTCTATTGCCGGTCGGCTCTTCGCCGCGGCTACTCGCCGAACACCCGCTCGGCCGCCTTGGGCTTCCGCCTGGCGAGGTCGGCGCCGTAGCGAATCGCATCGATCGATTCGCTGGGCCGAAGACCTCCCCCCGACCCCCTCCGTCTTGCGGTATAGGCGCTAACTTATGTCGTCGACCCGAGGAGGTTGTCATTCCGACCGAGCCCCGAGTGCAGCCGAGGGGCGAGTGGAGGAATCCCTTCCTTGCTGATGCGCCCATCCTTTTCCGTGGCGGTAATAAAAGGAAGAATGATAATCT
>PMZC01000111.1 GCA_003170555.1 Deltaproteobacteria bacterium | reverse complement strand
CAGCATCGAGGCGACGAACAGGTTCATGTACGCGAAGAAGCGCGCGTAGCCGCGGTCGGCGCGGTCGTCGAGCGCCATGTACTCGGCCGAGTAGAGATGAATGAGGAAGCCGACCACGGTGACGACGAGCGCCATCACCAGCGACAGCGCGTCGAGGCGCAGCCCGGGGCGTACGGTCAGGTCGGCGAGGCCAAGCCAGGTCCAGAGCGTTTGAGACAATTGATGCGCGGTCGGCGGCAGCGCGAGGAAATCGAACGCCGCGTAAATCGCGACGCCCGCCGCGGCGCCGACGCCGCCCACGCCGATCGCCGCGACCGCCCGCGCCGACAGCCGCGCGCCGAGAAAAGCCAGCAGCACAAAGCCGGCGAGCGGCAGCGCGGGAATCAGCCAGAGGTACGCGACGTGCATCTCAATCCTTCAGGTTGTTCAGCCGCTCGGCGTCGAGCGATTGGAAATGGCGATAGACCTGGAGCACCAGCGCGAGGCCCACCGAAACCTCGGCCGCGGCGACGGCGAGAATCAGCAGGAACATCACCTGGCCGTCGGGCTGTCCCCAGTGCGCGCCGGCGCCGACGAACGCCAGCCCCGCCGCGTTGAGCATGATCTCGACCGACACGAGCATCAGAATGATATTGCGCCGCACGAGCAGGCCGATCAGTCCCAACGCGAAAAGCGCGCCGGCGATTAGCAGCACGTGTTCCAGCGGCACGGCGGCCATCAGTCGTTTTCCTTCTTCGGTTCGCGGCGGCCGAGGTGGTAAGCGCCGACCAAGCCGGCGAGCAACAGCAGCGACGCGAGTTCCACGGCCAGCAGATACGGCCCGTACAGCGCGAGACTCACGGCTTTCGGCGCGACGACTTGCGGCTGACCGGCGCTCGCGGGATTGCCGGCCAGCAGCACGAGCAAGTCGGCGAGCAGGATCGCGGCGAGAATCGCCGGGCCGACGAACATGCGCGGCGGCAGCCACGCGCGTTCCTGTGCGACGCCGGCCGGGCCGAGGTTGAGCATCATGATGACGAAGACGAACAGCACCATGATCGCGCCGGCGTAGACCATCACTTCGAGCGCCGCGATGAACGGCGCGCCGAGCGCGAAGAACATCAGCGCCACCGCCAGCAGCGAGAGGATCAGGTAGAGCAGCGCGTGCACGACGTTGCGCCGCGTGATCACCATGATCGTCGCCGCGATGGCCACGGCGCTCGCGAGGTAAAAAGCGATGGTCATCTCGTCCTCATTCAGGGCAGCAGGCTGCGCACGTCGACCGGCGGCAGTTCGCGCTCGCCCGCGCCTTTGTCTTTCACGCCGACCGCGACGCCGGCGACGCGATAGAAATCGTAATCGGGGTATTTGCCCGGCCCGCTGATGAGTAGGTCTTCCTTTTCGTAGACCAGATTTTGCCGGTCGTATTCGCACATCTCAAAATCCGGCGTGAGTTGAATCGCGCGCGTCGGACACGCCTCTTCGCAATAGCCGCAAAAAATGCAGCGCGAAAAATTGATGCGGAAGAAAGCCGGATAGCGGCGGCCGTGTTCGTCTTCGGCCGCCTGCAGCGCGATGCAGCCCACCGGGCACGCGGCCGAACAGAGGTAGCACGCGACGCAGCGTTCGCCGCCGGCGGGGTCGCGGCTCAGGATGATGCGCCCGCGCCAGCGCGGCGGAATCCGCGGCCGTTCTTCCGGGTACTGCACCGTGATCGGCCGGCGGAACGTGTGCTTGAACACGTGCCACAAGCTGCGCAGCGCGCTGTAGATCGGCATCGTCACCTCGCCGCCAAGAACGCGCCGGTCACGAGCAGATTGAGCATCGCGAGCGGCAGCATCAGCTTCCAGCCGTAGGCCATCAGTTGATCGTAGCGTGGCCGCGGCAACGACCCGCGCATCAAATAGAAAAAGCACATGAAGAAAAACGTTTTGATCCCGAACCACGCGAGCGGCGGCAGCCACGGTCCGAGCCAGCCGCCGAGGAACAGCGTCGTAATCATCGCGGACACGAGCGCGATGCCGACGTACTCGCCGACGAAGAACATGCCGAACTTCATGCTCGAATACTCGGTGTGGTAGCCGGCGACCAATTCGCTTTCCGCCTCGGGCAGGTCGAAGGGCAGGCGGTGCGTCTCGGCGATGCCGGCGATCAGGAACACGACGAAACCCAGCGCCTGCGGCACGATGAACCAGCCGTGGCGCTGCGCCTCGACGATGTCGCGCAGGCTGAACGAGCCGGCGAGCGCAACCACGCCGGCCAGCGACAGGCCCATGAACACCTCGTAGCTCAGCATCTGCGCCGCCGCGCGCATCCCGCCGAGCAGCGAGTACTTGCTGTTGCTCGCCCAGCCGCCGAGCACCACGCTGTACACGCCCATCGACGACATCGCGAGGAAGAAAAGCAGGCCGATGTTCAAATCGACGATGCCGATGGTCGGCGCGAACGGAATCACCGCGAACGACATCATGCCCGCGGTCATCACCACCGCCGGCGCCAGCACGAAGACCGGCCGATCGGCGAACGGCGGCGTCCAATCTTCCTTGGTGAAGAGCTTGATCACGTCGGCGATCAGTTGCAGCAGGCCGAACGGACCGACGCGGTTCGGGCCGCGGCGATCCTGCCAGCGCGCGATGATCCGCCGTTCGAGCCACACCTGCGCCATGATGACCAGCAGCGCGATGGCCAGCACGCCGACGATCACCACCAGCGAACGCCACGGCTCGGTCATGGCTTCGCCTCCGGTTCGATCAGCCGCACGCCCGGGTCGCCGCCGCGCAACGGTCCGCCGATCTCCTGCTGAAACTTGTTGAGCGCCTGCACCGAATTCCAGCCCGGCGCCCAATAGCGCGCGATCAACGCGGGCGGCGGCTGCTCACGCGAGCCCTCCATCGAAAAAGCGAGCGGCGAATCCGGATCGTCGGGCGGCTTCGGCTCGCTGACGTTGAGCTGTGCGGTGATCGCCGTGCGCCCGCTGAAACGTGGCGACTGGCGCGGAATTTTATTGCCGATTTGCCGGAACGCGGCCGACGGTGCGGCGTCGGGCGCCTTCGCGAACGCCGGAACCGCCTGCGCCATCGCGCGACACACGTCATCGAACGTCGGCCAAAAAAGCGATGAACGCAGCGCATCAAGCCAGCGCCAACTTTCGCGCACGTCCGGCTGCGGCGCGAACGCCGAGAAGCAGCGCTGCGCGCGGCCTTCGTAGTTGACGAACGTGCCCGTGCTTTCGGCGATGGTCGCGGCCGGCAGCACGACATCGGCCCTCGCGGTGGTGCGCGTGATCGAATGGTCCAGCACGATCAACGTCTTCGTTCGTTCGAGGAACGCCGTGGCGTCGGCTTCCGGCAGGCGCGCGAACAAATCGTTCTCGAGCACGATGACGCATTCGGCGCCGTCGCGCACGACCTCAGACAACGCGCGTCCGCCGAGCATCGCCAGGCCGAGCGTGTCGCCTTCGGGTTGGGTCAGGCAAAGCGCGGCGTCGCGTCCGGCGCGGCGGAGCGCGCGCACCACGGCCGCGGCGGCTTGCATCACGGCTTCGTTGCCGCCGCTGACGATCACCGCGCGTTTGGCGTTCCGCAGCGCCGTGGCGATTTGCGTCGCGAGCGAATCGGTTTCCGCCGACGGTTGATCCACGGCGGCGGCGACGGCCAACCCGAGACCGGCGATTTCGTCCAATTCACCGTAATAGACCGCGGCGGCGTCCTCATCGAGTTTGGTCGGCCCGGGCGTCGCGCTGAACAGCGAGCCCTTCTGCTGCTGCACGAGTTCGCGCACGGCCTGGTCGTTCCATTCCGGCACGGGGCACGCGACGATCGACTCCGCTGTCGGCTGTCGCCGCGCGAGTTGTCGCAACGCCAGCGCCATTCGCGGCGCGGTGGTGAGCAAATCTTCGCCGAGCACCAGCGCGGCGTCGGCCGTTTCGATTTCGTGCAGCGACGCGGTCGGCAATTCGCGAAGCAGCGCCAGCGACAAATTGGCCGACTTGAATTCGGCGTCCGACAAACCGAGATAGAAAGAGTCCGCGCCGACCAGCTCCCGCAGCGCAAAGTTCGCTTCGAGCGAGGCGCGCGGCGAACCGATACCGATCACTCGCCGGCCCGCCACCGCCTGCGTCGCTCGCGACAGTGCGTCGTCCGCACTCGTTTCGCGCAACGACGCGCCGCGTGATTCACGCGCTAACGGGCGGCGGATGCGTTCTTCGCCGTTCACGAAGTCGTGGCCGAAGCGTCCGCGGTCGCAAAGGAAGTAACCGTTGATCTCGTAATGATAACGATTATCGACGCGCACCAGCTTGCCGTAGCGCTCGTTGAACAGTACGTTGCAGCCGACGCCGCATTGCCCGCAGACGGACGGCGCGCTTTGCAGATCCCACTTGCGCGCGTAATACCGCCGCGCAGGTTTGTCGGTGAACACCCCCGTCGGGCAGACCTCGACGAGATTGCCGGCGAACTCGCTTTCCAGTGCGCCCGATTCGTGGCGGCCGAAGTAGACGTGGTGATGCGCGCCGAAGACGTTGAGGTCCTTGCCGCCGGCGTAGTCGTGGTAGAACCGCACGCAGCGATAGCATTGAATGCAGCGGTTCATCTCATGATGGATGTGCGGGCCGAGGTCTTGATTGCGGTGCGTGCGTTTGGCGAAGCGATGGCGGCGGTAGTTGTGGCCGGTCATGACGGTCATGTCCTGCAAGTGGCAATGGCCGCCCTCGTCGCACACCGGGCAGTCGTGCGGATGATTGACCATCAGCCACTCGATGATCGTCGCGCGGAAGCGGCGCACGTCGGGATCGTCGATGGTCAGGCGCAGGCCGTCGCGCACCGGCGTCATGCACGACATGACGATCTGCCCGCGGCGGTCGTGCTCGTCGCGAAAAACTTTGACCGCGCATTGGCGACACGCGCCGACCGAGCCGAGCGCCGGGTGCCAGCAGAAGTAGGGGATGTCGAAACCCAAACCGAGACACGCGTGCAGCAGATTATGATGCGCGGCGACCTCGTAGGGTTGGTCGTCAATATAGATGACCGGCATCGCCTAACTCCACGGACACCGCCCCTCGCGGAGGTGCCGTTCAAAATCGTCGCGGAAAATCTTCAGCCCGCTGTGCAGCGGCTCCATCGCGCCGGGCGCGAGCGCGCAATAGGTCAGACCCGGGCCGAGCAGGCGCGTGTGCATTTCGAGAATGTCGAGGTCCGCCGGTTCGCCGCGGCCGGCTTCGATCGCCGCGAGCGACTGCACGATCCACGGCAGGCCTTCGCGGCACGGGGTGCACCAGCCGCACGATTCCTGCGCGAAGAAACGTTCGAGGTTGAGCATCATGCCGACCGGACAGGTCTGATCATCGAGCACGATCATCATGCCGGTGCCGAGCCGCGTGCCGGCGGCCTGGCAGGTGTCGAAATCCATTTGCATGTTGATCTGGTCGACGGTGACGAATTCGGTCGAGGCGCCGCCGGGCAGGATCGCGCGCAAGTGCACGCCGTCGCGCATACCGCCCGCGCGGTCTTCGAGGATTTCGCGGATCGGCGTGCCCATCGGCAATTCCCACGCGCCTGGCCGCTTCACCTTGCCGCTCACGCCATAGATCTTCGTGCCGCCGTCTTTGCAACGGCTCAACTCTTTGAACCACGCGGCGCCGTGCGTGACGAGGTGCGGCAGATTGCACAGCGTCTCGACGTTCTGCACGACGGTCGGCCGGCCGAACAGGCCGCTGAGCTGCGGGAACGGCGGCTTGTTGCGCGGCGTGGCGCGCCGGCCCTCGAGCGAATTGATCAGCCCCGTTTCCTCGCCGCACATGTAGCGCCCCGCGCCGGTGTGCAAATGCAGTTCGAGGCCCCAACCCGAGCCGCAAATATTTTTGCCGAGCCAGCCGGCTTGATACGCCTCGGCGACTGCTTGCCGCACGCGCCGGGCCGCGAGCGTGTATTCGCCGCGCAGAAAGATATAGGCGATGTCCGCCTCGATGGCGTACGACGCGAGGATGACGCCCTCGATGATCTGGTGCGGGTCGCCTTCGAGCAGCCGGCGGTCTTTGAACGCGCCGGGCTCCATCTCGTCGGCGTTGGCGATCAGGTAAACCGGCCGCCGCGCCTGTGCGCCGCGCGGCACGAAGCTCCACTTCACGCCGGTCGGAAAGCCGGCGCCGCCGCGTCCGCGCAGATTCGATTCCTTGACCAGGTTCATCACCTCGACCGGCGCGATCCGCCCGACCGCCTGGCGCACCGCCTGATAGCCGCCGGCCTGCTCATATTCGCGCAGGCTCAGCGGCGTGCGGTCCGGATGCATGCGGCCGGTCAGCGGACGGTCGTTCATTCCATCTTCTTTCCGCGATAGGTGACGAGCAGTTGGTCGATGACCTCCTCGGTCAGGTCGCCGTGCAGGTCGCCGTCGATCATCATCGCCGGCGCGCGATCGCACGCGCCGAGGCACACGACGGGCAGCAGCGTGAATTCGCCGTCGGGCGTCGTCTCGCCGAGACCGACGCCCAGGCGCTCGCTGATATGCTGCACGATGCGTTCGTAGCCCATGATCCAGCAGCTCACGCTGTCGCAAACCAGAATGACGTGGCGGCCGACCGGGCGGCGGAAAATCAAACTGTAGAACGTGGCCAAGGAGTCGACTTCGGCGGGGCTCATGGCGAGTGCGTCGGCCACGTCGCGCACGTCGTCGTCGGACACCCAACCGCGGCGCTCCTGCACGATCTTCAGCGCCTCGAGGCACGCGGCGCGCGGGTGTTCGTAATGCCGCACCGCCTGCTCGATCAGTTGTTTCTCTTCCGCGTTCAACATCGCGGGCGCTTCCTCGTCAGCGGTCGATATCCGCCAGCACGTAATCCATCGAACCCAGAATGGCCAGCACGTCGCTGACCATCATCCCTTTGCACAACAGGGGCAGCATCTGCACGTGCGCGAACGACGGCGTGCGGATGCGGCAGCGATACGCCAGCGCGCCGCCGTCGCTGATCAGGTAATAGCCGTGGTCGCCCTTGCTCGCCTCGATGCCCACGTGCGCCTCGCCGGCCGGAATGACCGGGCCCCAGCTCACGCTGAGAAAGTGCGTGATCAGCGTCTCGATATCCTGCAGCGTGCGCTCCTTGCGCGGCGGCGTAGCCAGCGGGTGATCGGAAATGTACGGACCGGCGGGCATGTTCCGCACGCATTGCTCGATAATGCGCAGGCTCTGCCGCATTTCGGCGACGCGCACCACGGCGCGGTCGTAGCAATCGCCGCGCGTCGCGGTGGGCACGTCGAACTCAAACAGCTCGTAGCCCGAGTACGGCCGCCGCTTGCGGAAGTCCCACGCCATGCCGGTCGCGCGCAGCCCCGGCCCGGTGACGCCCCAGTCGATCGCCTCGTCGCGCGTGAACTCGCCGATGCCCTGCGTGCGCTTTTTAAATACGGCGTTGCGCATGACGATCTTGTCGTAGTCCTTCAATCGCGGCGGCAGGTAGGCGAGGAAATCGCGCACCAGGCCGTCCCAGCCGCGCGGCAAATCGTGCGCGACGCCGCCAATGCGGAACCAACTCGGGTGCATGCGCCCGCCGCAGATCGCCTCGATGATGCCGAAGATGCGCTCGCGGTCGTTGAACGTGTAGAACAGCGGCGACAGCGAACCGATGTCCTGCGCCAGCGTGCCGAAAAAGATGAGGTGGCTGGCCAGGCGAAAGAGTTCGGCGATCATCACGCGCACGACCTTCGCCCGGTCGGGCGCCTCGATGCCGGCGAGCTTTTCGACCGCCAGCACGTACGAAAGGTTGTTCATCGCGCCGCCGAGGTAGTCGATGCGGTCGGTGTACGGGATGTACGTGTGCCACGTTTGGCGCTCGGCCATTTTCTCAGCGCCGCGGTGGTGAAAGCCGATGTCGGGCGCGGCGTTGACGACTTCCTCGCCGTCGATCTGCAAAACCAGGCGCAGCAAGCCGTGCGTGCCGAGGTGCTGCGGGCCGAGATTGAGGAAGAGGTAGTCTTCGCCGCCCGAACCGGTCGCGAAGCCCCATTCCTCCGGCTTGAAACGCAGCGCTTCTTCTTCGGCCATCCACTTGTCGTCGGGCAGGCTGAACGGGCCCAGCTCGGTCGCGCGCGCCGGATGATCTTTGCGCAGCGGGTGGCCGGTCCACGTCGGCGGCATCAAGATGCGCCGCAGATGCGGGTGGCCTTCGAAGGTGATGCCGAACATGTCCCACGCCTCACGCTCGTACCAGTTCGCGCTCGGCCAGAGATCGGTGATCGTGCGCAGCTTCGGCGGCTCGCCCGACAGCGCGACCTTCAGGCGCAGGTCTTCGTTGCGCTCGAATGAGAGCAAGTGATAGACGACGGTGAAATCGCTCGCCGGCTGGCCGTCGCGCCTGGTGCGCGTGCGCTCGTCGATGGCGGTGAGATCATAAAGCATCGCGAACGGCTGCGGGATTTCCTGCTTGACGAAACGCAGCACGTCGCGCGCTTGCTCGGCGGCGACCCACAGCGTGATGACGCTATCGCGCGTTTCCTGCGCGACGAACGCGGCGTCGCCGAAGCGCCGCGCCAACGCATCGCGCACGGGCAGGGTCTGGCTCGGCGTTGGCTCCATCACACCTCATCCGGCGAACGCAGCACCGTCGCCTTTTGGCGCTCCGCACGCTTTAGATCGCGCATGGAAATCTTTGGCGCGCGGATGGTTTCCTGCGAACCGGCGACCCAGGTCAGCGGCCGCTTCTCATTGCCTACCGCGTCGCGCAGCATGAGCAGGCCCTGCATCAGCGCCTCGGGCCGTGGCGGGCAGCCGGGCACGTACACGTCGACCGGAATGATTTTGTCGACGCCCTGCACGACGCTGTAGATGTCGTACATGCCGCCCGAGTTCGAGCACGAGCCCATCGAGATCACCCACTTCGGCTCGAGGAGCTGGTCGTACAGGCGGCGGATCAGCGTCGCGCACTTGATGAACGGCGTGCCGGCGGTGATCATCACGTCGGCCTCGCGCGGCGTGCCTCGTAAGACTTCTTGGCCGAAGCGGGCGATGTCGTGCCGGCTGGTCAGCGCGGCGGCGTATTCGATGAAGCAACACGACAATCCGAAGCCGAACGGCCAGAGCGAATTCATCCGGCCCCAGGCCACCAGTTCCTGCAGCTTGCCGAGGATCACGCTGCCGTGCAGCAGATCGACCGCGGTCGCGCCGTTGTCTTTCATGCGCCATCCTTTGGCGTGGGGCGATGGCGGCGCAGCGCCCAGTCGAGCGCGCCGATCCGCCACAGGTAGCCCAGCGCCAACGCCTGCATGACGAGGAAGATCACCATTTCGAGATAGCCCGATCCGCCCAGTTCACGTGCGGCCGGCGCCCAGGCCAAAAGGAAAATCGTTTCGAGATCGAAGACGACGAAGAACATGCCGATCAGGTAGTAATGCGCTGACAGCCGCACGTGCGCCGAACCGGTAAGCGGCATGCCCGACTCATACGGCTCGCCGGTGACCTTGCCCTTGGTCCGTTGGCCGAGCAGCCACGAGGCGCCCATCATGAACGCGACCAGCCCGAGCACCAGCGCGCCGTAGACCGCCAAAGGCCAGACCACCTGGGTGTTCAAACGCCGATGTCTCCCGGTTTCGCGTCCGCGCGGACGCACAAGTCTATTTTCTATGCCGTCAAACTAATGTGATGCCGCTTGCTTCAACCCGCAAGCGCCGCGTGTACAAAAATTGGATATCACTCTTCTTATTGATTGGGGAATGTTAGCACGGCGCGGAAAAGCGCGGCAAGGATCAACGGCCTCTTCGCTGGCTGGCCGCGCGCAGCGTCTCCTCGACGATGCTCGACGGATAGTTCAGCAGGCCGGTGTCCACCGGCGCGAAGCCGTGCTCTGTTTCGCCGAACACGCCGACGCCGTCCGTGCCGTAGAACAACCGCCCGCGGTGCTCGGTCACGGCGGTGATCGCGATCGGGAAGGGGAGCTTGATCGGCCAGCGGTTTGAGGTCAGGTCTTTGAAGAGCACGCCGGCGCCGTCGAGTGAAATGACCAGCGTCTTGCCGCGCAGATACAGCGCGATGGGGTAGGTTTCCGCCGAGGTCGGGTGCAAACGAATGGATGAAAATGATCGCCCGTCGGTCGTGGTCCACACCCCGTCGCCTTCGGCCGCGACGTAGAGTACGTGACTGGCAGCGTCAGGCGCCAGCGCGTCGATGGTTTTGCCGGCGGAGTACGACGCCAGGATCGCGCAGTCGCGTCCATCCGGCCCGCACGCGCCGAGGCCGTGTCCCAGCG